>JANGEZ010000299.1:0-2377 GCA_031838355.1 Candidatus Methylomirabilis sp. bin48
GGCGTGCAGCCTGCCAACGACAGGACCCCGGTCCGCTTCCCCTGAGCGAGAGCGGCCAGAGGGCTCGCCGGCACCCTGGCAATCAGGGTAGTTCCGCCGCTGACGGTTTGATTCACCGTCGCCGCGGCATTGAAGGCGATCGACATCGAGACGTTAGTCAGACGGTCACTAATGGTCCCAGCCGGCTGCGCATCCGAACAGATGTACTGATAGACCGTCCCATCGCTGGCAATATCGATACGTTGCTGCACCCGCGCATCGGCGCTCATCGGGGCGATGACCGATCCCGCAAGGATCGCGGGGGCTAACAGAGACAGAGCCAACTTCTTGCTGAAAGCAACTCTTGCTCTAGAACTCATCCTTGCTCCTCCTTTGCCCCCAACCTACAGGGCATACTCCTATGCCTCGGATACCAACTTGCCCTGTGAATTAAATATATGAGCAAATGGCCAAAATGGCAGGCTGACTTTCAGTTCGCTCGCCTCCTTTCACCCCCAAACAACGCGACGCTTTTAACGGAATAAGTCGGCGGAACTTCCAACTCTGGAAGTCAGGATCGCGTCATGCATACCACGCATCCTTTTCGTTTGTCAAGGGTTTTCTTCAATTCTCTGAGGAGAGGAAAGAAGGAATATGGTGAGTTGATTTTTGATGACCTAGCCGCTACAGTACAGCTCAAGGACCCACTCAATGAAGATATGTCTGATCGGCCCTATCTACCCCCTCAGGGGAGGGATCGCGCATTATAACGCACAGCTCCGGCTGGAACTGATGGCGCGTCACGAGATTGCCGTCATCTCATTTTCACGCCAGTATCCGACATTGCTGTTCCCGGGACGGACGCAGTTCAACCACGGCTCTCCGCCTCCTGGGTTAACAGCAGAAGCGATGCTCGACTCACTCAACCCGCTGAGCTGGCTCCGCGCCGGCCGCCGGATCGCTGAGATCGCTCCCGACTTGGTTATTGTTCACTGGTGGCACCCTTTCTTCGGCCTGTGCCTCGGGACGACAGTGCGCCTGGCCAGGAGGCGATCCCGTTCTCGCATCATCTTCATCTGCCACAATGTTATGCCGCACGAGCCGTTTCCCTGGGCGCGCAGGCTGACAAGATTCGCGCTGGCCCCAGGCGACGCGTGGCTCGTCCACTCCGAGACCGACCGACGAGACCTGGAGTCGCTCAACCTGCGAGGCCAGACCCTTCTGGTCCCCCAACCTCCAGGGCAAGGGTTCGGGGCACCGATCGACAAGGAACAGGCAAAAAGGCGTCTTGGCCTTTCCGGAAATACCCTTCTCTTCTTCGGCCTGATCCGCAGCTACAAGGGCCTCCCGCGGCTACTCGAGGCGATGCCCCTCGTGCTCCAACAGGTGAACTGCACCCTCCTCGTGGTCGGAGAGTTCTACGAGGGGAAGGACCGCTGTCTGAGCCTCATCAGCGACTTAGGTCTCGCGTCGCACGTCCGGGTCATCGATCGCTTCGTCCCGGACGACGAGGTCAGCCTCTACTTTTCCGCCGCCGACCTGGTCGTGCTCCCCTACGAATCGGCCACACAGAGCGCCATCGTCCCGATCGCCTATGCCTTCGAGCGGCCTGTGGTGGCCACTCGCGTGGGCGGACTGCCGGAGGCGGTCCGTGACGGGGAGACCGGCCTCCTGGTCGAGCCGCGCAACCCAGCCGCCCTGGCAGCGGCCATCATCCGCTTCTACGAGAAAGACATGGGGGGCATATTTCGCCGGCACATCCTGACACAGCAGCGCTTTTCCTGGGGGGAACTGGCCACCGCGCTGGAGGCCGCGGCGATCAGCCGCACTTCACAGTGAGGCGCGCGAGTCGGTCGGCGGTGTACACAAGAAACGTCTTGACGTCATTCCCGTCCAGTGAATAGCATGCAGGGCATCTGCGCTTACACGCCACTTTCTGGAAAGGAGCGGTCGTCGTGTTCACATCTATCTGTAGTATCTCACAAATACCTTTATAATCCGTTCGTGGTGAGCTTGTCGAACCACAGATGGAAGCTGTTGAAAACAATGCCCTTCGACTAGCTCAGGGTGAACGGTAAATGTATAGATATTTATGAGACACTACACTGGGAAGTTACGAAGCCTAGCCGCTCTTCACCTAATTCTACTGCCCTTTCTGCTCCAGGGCTGCCTGGGCGGTACCCGATACCTTGCCTACCCTCGGGCTCAAACCAGTGTCTATGCTGACATCTGGAACTTCAGCAACCATGAGATTGCCGCTGATCAGGTGGACGCGCTCTATCGTCGAGTCGCCCGTCTCATGGCGATCACTCCGGAGCATTCCAAACCCCGGCCACAGGTGCTGGTGGTGTCCCCTGCCTACATTCAGGAGAAGTATCTCACCATTCACCCCTTAGCC
>JANGEZ010000300.1:0-3091 GCA_031838355.1 Candidatus Methylomirabilis sp. bin48
GACGGCTAAGGAACTCCAGGATTGCCTGGTTGGTCTCGTCGGGCTTTTCCCACATCGGCATATGACCGCTGCCTTTAATGACAACCAGCTCGGAATCCCGGATTGAGGCGTGGAGCTGCGAACCCACCGCCACAGGGAACAGTGCGTCATGTTCACCCCAGATGATCAGCGTTGGCTTGCGCAAGGTTTCCAGTGCGTCGGCATACTGAGCAACCTCATCAGCGTAGCGCACCGTAGAGGCCATGACCCTGGCGGCCCCTTCAACGCGGCTGATCTGGTACTGCCGTTCTACCACCATGTCAGTGACCAACCGATCGTCATAGATGGCCGCCATCAGCTCTGCTTGCACCATGCGGCGAGTCCGTAATGCGACGGCCAGGTAAGGCAATAGGGGGATGTGTCGGATCGCGAGAAACCAACGCAAGGGGCGATTTCGAACTGCGGGGACTACCTGTGGGGGGATACCATCGATCAGGACAAGCCTGTCAACTCGCGTGGGGTAGGTGAGAGCAAACGCCCAGGCGATCCCCGCACCCATTGAGTTGCCGATCAGGCTGGCACGGCTTACGCCGAGTTGGTCCATGAACTGCCTGATTGTATCGATGAAAAGCGATGGCGTGTAGTCAACCTTCGGCCGATCCGAATAGCCGTATCCGAGGAGATCGGGGATGAACAGGCGATACTGCTTTGAGAGCGCCGCCACCTGCTTTTCCCACATCCAGATCTCCCCTCCAAAGCCGTGGAGCAAGAGTACCGGGGCCCCCTCACCGGCTACGGCATAAAAGATCTTCCCCCCGTCGATCCCCGCTAGCTGTAGTTCGAGGGCCGGGTTCCAGTCAAAAGCAGTCGGCCGGACGCGCACGTTCGCCACGCCTACAAGCCTCGTTGCAACCGCATCGCCTCAACCCCTGCCGCCTCCACCTCAGGAACCATCCACTTTTGCGAAGAAAAAGAAACTTGCGGGGATCACGGAAATCTATTAGCACTATTAGGTTTGCTTGTCCACCTTCTCCTGTGGGACCTCCGCCAAACGATGCCACTCTCATTGCGGTGTATGCCACCCCGGTCGATTATCGTTGCGATGCTGGCTGCATCGCAGATCTATCTCTTCGTGAGAGGCAATCGGGCGCTGCGGCTATCCCGGTGGAGCCCCCGGCGCAAGAAGCTACTCCGGCTCACCCCGATCGGGTTCTTCGTACGAAGCGTAAAGGGAGTTATTACGCACTACACTGGAATCAGGATGCGACGAGTGGCGGATTAGATGACGGCGGTATACTCTCAGCGCGGGGAAGAGCGGACGAGGGGAGGGTCACGGTATGAGCTGGAAGGTTCAGGGCAACTCTTTACACACCAGACCGTTATCTGGCCAGTAGCATCTTGAGCGAAACAAGAAGTAAAGCTATCCCGAACAGTTTTTCCAACACTGGGCTGGACAAACCAGTCGCAAGTTTGGCGCCCAGCAACCCTCCCAAGAAGAAACCCAGGCATATCAGGCTTGCTATTCTGAGGTCCACATACCCTTCTTTATAATATGTCCAGGCAGCCAAGAGGCCGATGGGCGGCACCAGCAGCGCCAACGTCGTGCCTTGGGCCTGATGCTGTGATAGCCCGAATAAAAAGACCAGTGCGGGCACAATGATGATTCCTCCGCCGATACCGATCAGCCCACTGAAGATTCCTGCCACCAGGCCCAAGAGCAGATACAGCAGAATGTGTGTCATCTGTGAACCTTTCTTGCGTTGAGGAAACGTTGCGCAACATACGGTCATCGACTTCGCTCGATCTTGCGATCAGGATGGGCAAAAGTAAGGCGCCACCCTCGACTGCCGAATTTCACTAAAAATTCTACTGTTATCGAGTGCTTGAAGGCAAGCGCTTTCAGGTCGCTTGGGATTATGCTGGCCTCTTCCTGTTCGATCTTTCTGGGGGCTAACCCGCGGTCAACTGCTTGGCTTGTGACAGATCAACATTGACATCGTATTGATTGAGAAAACTTGAGGCAATTGTGTCGAGAGCAGAGGTGTTACCACATACGGGGAAAAAGACGGTGATGGCGAAGAGGAGGAAGGTTATCTGCTGCTACCGCGTCGAGGGGAGTTGTGTCGCTCCATACGCCTCAGGATGCGGTCGAAACCCGCTCGGTTACCATGCCGTGCTCAGAGGTTAGCCGTCTCGATCTTCACCTTGGCCCGTGCCCGCACTTGGCGAATCCAGTCGGTGAACACCTGCTCCCGCTTCCTTCCCAAAAGCCCATGGCTGAATTGAGCTCTCTCGCGTTCGAATTCTGCGGGACTCGGGTCTTTTCGATCGGTGACCCGGAGGAGGTAGCTCGCCTTCGTGCCCTGGATGACCGGGCTGATTACCCCCCGCTCCATTGCCAATGCGGCCTCTTTAAACGCCTGCTGATCTAGTACCTGCGGGAGATCACGATCCCATGAGAAGAAATCGCTGATACGCGGCTTGAGCCCGGACGCCCTGACGATCTCCTCCCAGGATTTTTTCTCCTTGGCCAGTTCGACAACTTTCTGAATGGTGGTCTGTTGTGTCTTCGGATCTGAGAACAACACGTACTCGGCCTTTACGGAAGCTCGGTTAAAGCGAAATGCCTCCCACTCCTCATCCGGGAGGAGATGAATCCCTCCCTTCACCCACTCTTCAACCTTACGAAGCAGCAGGTCCTCACGTAGGCCTTCCTCGAACCTCTCAGGGGTCAGGCGCGCCGACTGAAGGGCCCGCAGATACCTGTCTTTGCTGAAGCCGGTCGCGTCGCTGAAGGCCGGCATCTTTGTGATCTCTGCGGCCAGTTCATCCGGACTGATCACAATATCCAATCGTTTCGCCTCATGAAGCAGTAGGCGACGTCCGATTAGCGCTTCCACGATCTGCCCTTTCAGGTTCAGTTGTTCGAGAATCTTTTCATCAAACTTATCGCCTAACTTCTCCTGGTACTGCCGATACTGACGCTGGTAGACCTGCTGATACTCTGCGTATGGGATCTTCTCACCCTCGACGGCAGCAATAGGATTCAGGGGATCCTGCCCGCCAGGGCCAGACGCGGAACGGAATCCCCAGACGAGGAAGGTGGTCCCAA
>JANGEZ010000301.1:0-1709 GCA_031838355.1 Candidatus Methylomirabilis sp. bin48
CCGCCCTTGATAATGGGGTGAGGAAAACCCACATCGTGAACGGCACCATCCCGCATGCCCTTCTGCTGGAGATTTTCACGTCAGAGGGGGTAGGCACGGAGATCATTAGCTAAGGGTGCGAAGTCAAAATCCCCCCAACCCCCCTTCGATAAAGGGGGGCGAGGGGGATTTGGTGCAACGGAACGTAGGGGCGCTGCTTGCTGCGCCCGCGCGGGATGCGTGGTAGCAAGACATGACGCAAATCGGAACCTTAACCGACGAATTGATGGCGCAGGCGGCTCACTGCCTGGCCAACACCTATGCTCGCTTCCCGGTGGTGCTGGTGAAGGGCAGCGGCGTTCGGGTCTGGGACGCAGAGGGAAAGGCTTACCTCGACTTTGCTGCCGGCATCGCCGTGGATGTCCTGGGTCACTGTCACCCCAAAGTGGTGGAGGCCATCAGGGCGCAGGCGGGGCTGCTGCTGCACGTCTCGAACCTCTACTTTATCGAGCCACAGATTCGGTTGGCCCGCGCGCTGTGCGAACACTCGATCGGCGGAAAGGTCTTCTTCTGCAATAGCGGGGCAGAGGCGAATGAGGCGGCGATCAAGCTGGCTCGCCGCTATACCAAGGCGCGGTGGAGCTCCGACCGGTACGAGATCGTCTGCATGCGGGAGTCATTTCACGGCCGGACGATGGCAACGGTGACCGCCACCGGTCAGGAAAAGTATCAACATGGATTCGAGCCGCTCTTGCCGGGCTTCAAGCATATCCCCTTCAATGACCTGCCGGCGGCGGAGCGGGCGATCGATTCGAGGACCTGTGCCGTACTGGTGGAGCCGATCCAGGGCGAGAGTGGCGTACGGATACCTGATGATGACTACCTGCCAGGACTCCGGCAGCTCTGTTCGGACCGAGAGGTTCTCTTGATCCTGGATGAGGTTCAGACGGGGATGGGGCGGACCGGGAGGCTCTTCGCTTATGAGCACTCCCGAATCGAGCCCGACATCATGACGCTTGCCAAGGGGCTGGGCGGCGGATTGCCGATCGGCGCCATGCTGGCGAGGGATGCCGTGGCAGGCGCGTTCGTTCCGGGCAGCCATGCGTCAACCTTCGGCGGCAACCCGTTCGTCACGACCGTGGCTCTGGCGGTGCTGACCGAGATCCTCGACGCGCAGTTGTCGGAGCGGGCGGCCAAGATCGGCGCCTACTTCCTGGGCTGTCTTCGGAATTTAGCCGAGCGCTGTCCCATTGTGAGAGAGGCTAGAGGCAAGGGGTTGATGCTCGCCCTGGAGCTTGGCGTGCCGGCCAAACCGATCGTCGATCGGTGCCTGGAGCGCGGCCTGCTGATCCTGACCGCGGGCGACCAGGTCCTCCGCTTTGTCCCGCCGCTGATCATCGGCGAGGCCGAGGTGGATGAGGCGATGCACATCCTCGATCTGGTCCTGACGGAGGAGTCTCGATGACGAAAGACCTCCTGTCGATCAGGGACCTGACGGCCTCCGAGATAGACGGCCTATTTGACCTTGCTGCCGATCTGAAGGCGCAGCAACGCAAGGGGGTCGCCCACCCACTGCTTACCGGCAAAACATTGGGCATGATCTTCGAGAAGCCGTCACTCAGGACCCGGGTCACCTTTGAGGTCGGCATGGCCCAGTTGGGCGGGCGCGCCATCTATCTGGCCCCGACTGACATCCAGTTGGGGAAACGGGAAACCGTCAAGGATGTGGC
>JANGEZ010000302.1:0-4257 GCA_031838355.1 Candidatus Methylomirabilis sp. bin48
GAATGCTGGCTCGGCCAGTGTTTCTGTCATTAACACCGCCACAAAGACCGTTCTAACCACTATTTCGGCTGGGCTTGGGCTGACGCCTGAGCAGATCGCCATCACGCCGAGCGGTGCCTTCGCCTACGTCGCCAACTCCGGCTCCAACACCGTCTCAGTCATCGCCACGACCAGCAACACCGTGGTCGGCATCCCGATCCCGGTCGGGCCCAATCCTGTCGGCGTCGCCATCACACCGAACGGCGCCCGCGCCTACGTTACCAACCAAGGCTCCAACGCCGTCTCCGTCATCGACACAGTCACCAACACGGTCACTGCCACGATTACCGTGGGGTCGAGCCCTGCCGGCGTCGCCATCACACCGAACGGCGCCCGCGCCTACGTCGCGAACTTTGGCTCTACCACCGTCTCCGTCATCGACACGACTACCAATACCGTGGTCGGCAGCCCGATCCCGGTAGGGCTGAGGCCTGACTTCCTGGCTGTGAGTCCTGACGGAGCATCAGTGTACGTACCAAATCAAGGTTTGAATACCGTCTCAGTCATCGCCACGGCCACCAACACTGTGGTTGACAGCCCGATCACGGTAGGCACGGCCCCCACTGGGGTCGCCTTCACCCCTGTAGGTATCCCAGTTATACCAACCCTCTCGGATGGCGCCCTGTTGCTTCTATTGGGCGCCATGGCCGCTACGCTCGCCCTGCGGATCGCTCGTAGTCCATTGTGAGCCATAGCCATCCCTTCTTCTCGAGTCCTACCCCTAAAATCCTTCAGTCTTCAGCCTATCCACCTGTTACCGACTACGGCTCCACCCAGATCCGGCCATCCGGATCCTCGATGATTTCACCGATCAGGGCCGAGGCCGGTGTCTCACGTTCCCGCAGGCGCTGAATCAGGGCCGTAGTTCTGTCCTTCGGTACCGCGATCAGGAGGCCACCGGAGGTCTGGGCATCGCACAAGATAAGCTGGGCCTCTTGCCGAATCTCTGGATTCCAGACAATGGCTCCTTGCAGCGATTCATAGTTGCGTCGCGTACCGCCGGGGCAGATTCCCTCTTGGATCAGTTCCCACGTCTCAGAAAGAACTGGAACCTTTGAGAGCGACACCCGCGCTCCCACCTTGCTCCCCGCAGTCATCTCGTGGAGGTGGCCCAACAGCCCAAAGCCTGTGACGTCAGTGCAGGCGTGTGCGCCCACCGACACCATGGCCTCCGATGCGTCCTTATTCAGTGCGGCCATCAGCGCGATGGCGGCATCGATGGCTGGCTGCGCGACCTTGCTCCGCTTGATTCCCGTGGTAATTATCCCGATGCCGAGAGGCTTGGTCAGCACCAGATCATCCCCGATGAGGGCGGTCGAGTTTTTGAAGATCTTCGCGGGGTCGATCAGCCCGGTCACGACGAGGCCATATTTTGGTTCCGGGTCATCGGTGCTGTGCCCTCCGATAATTGAGGCCCCTGCTTCGCGAACCTTGTCGGCGCCGCCACGAAGGATCTCCCCCAGGATACTCAGCGGCAGCGATCCCACTGGAAAACCGACGATGTTGAGAGCGAACAGTGGAGTGGCGCCCATAGCATAGATGTCGCTCAGAGAGTTAGCGGCAGCGATCAGGCCACAGCTATAGGGGTCGTCCACTACGGGTGTGATGTAGTCTACGGTCTGAACGATCGCCTGCCTGCTGTCCAGTCGATAGACAGCGGCATCATCGGAGGTCTCTGCCCCTACAAGGATGTTCGGGTCGTTAGATTGTGGAAGTTGGCCCAGCACCTGGGCCAGATCAGCAGGGCTGATCTTACACGCTCAGCCAGCCCCATGTGATAAGGACGTGAGCCGAATCTGTTGATCACTCATCATTGATCTCCTCAAGGCACTACTGGAAGGTTTATGGCCCGCAGGCCGGATGGTCCTTTTTGTCTCTCGACTTGCCTGTATGCTGAACCCATGCGCTCCGCATGAGACGCTGGACTGCTGCGGCGCCAAGAAGTCCAATCAGGACTCCCCAGAGCGCTCCACCTAGCACATCAAACGGATAATGCGAGCCCACATAGATCCTGGAATACCCAACCAGAGCGGCCAGAGGGAAACAGAGCAACCCTGACCGTGAGTAATTATAGGAGAGAAATGTAGCCAAAGCAAACATGTTGCTGGCATGGTTTGAGGGAAAGGAGAACGAAACGAGATGCGTGGCATCTCTGAGAGGATGAAATGGTCTGGGCCGTTGGAAAAGATCCTTGAGGAGGTGGCTGGTTCCATCGGTGAGTAGAATCACAGCGATGGCGGAAACGACTATGATGCGATCTCGTTTTGGACGGAAGAGTAACACGTAAATAAGCAGAACAGCCACCGGGACGGCGAAGTTCCATTTATTACTGACGACCGGCATCAGGAGATCGAAGATCGGGTTCCGCAGGCTTCCGTTAATCAGGCGGAATCCGACTTCATCCCACTCGCGCAGTCTCTCTAGCACGGCAGAGCAGACATGGTTGGTTCCGCGGTTTACGGGTCCATCTGGTGTTGAGAGTGACCGACTAGAAACGCGATCCCCCCCAACCCGCCGCATAAGGCTGTGACAGCGAACCATAGTAAGGACAGGCTGAGTGCGCTAGCCGAATCCAGGCCGACCTTGGAGAAGAAGTAGACAGCGCTGCCCTCACGGAGACCTAGGCCCGCGATAGAGATTGGTAGCATTGAGATGACGCAGATCAATGGGAAAAACAGAAAAAAATAGCGGAGGGGGACGGATAGGTTGAGCGCTAGCGAGATCAGGTAGAAGATCGTGATGGCCAGCGACTGCAAGATCAACGAGAGCCCCAGTGCGAGCAGGAGGGTCTGTCGGTGGGTCCAGTACTGTTGGACCGCCTCGTACAGCCTATGGACCCCGTCGTGGAATCGCCCAAGACCCACGCCATGAAGTAGCCTGAAGAACAGCGCCTGGAGCCGATCGCTCAGCAAACCGGCAACGATGCCGATGACCCCCGTAGCCGCCATGATAACCAACCACACGACGACGGGGTCGTGCAGATAGGTGTAGGCTGGGATTGTGGCGATGCAGGCGATGATGACAAGGGCGACAAAGCCGGAGAGCCGCTCGACAAGAATAGAGGCCAGTGAGGCTTCGTCTCGTCGGGTCATCTGGAAGACCCGATAGCCACGGATCATATCGCCGCCGATAGCGGTGGGGAGCATCAGATTGAAGAACATTCCCTCGAAGTACAGCAGGGTCAGCCGCCAGAATGGAAGATCGATCTTTTCTGCCAGCAGCAGACATCTCCAACGAACAACACTGAGCATTTGAGTAAGGACGTAGAGAAAGATGGAGGCGAAAAAGATGGGAAAGCGCAGGGAGCGGAAGAGCGTCCCAATGGCGTGTAGATCGGTTCTGGCCAAGAGGAAAGACAGTAGCGCCAGACTTCCAGCGAGCTTTAGCCAAAACTGCCAGGTCTTGGCTGCGGATCTATTGGTCGGCTTCAGCATCTGTCCCTCCGGCCTGCTGACCGTAAATCGTTCGCTTAACCATGTAGATCGGTTTGCCCTGCGTTTCGTGATAGACTCGTGCCACCATTTCGCCGAGCAGACCCATGCCCACCAGTTGTACCCCCAGAATCAGGAGGAGGATCGCGAGCAGCAAGAGCGGCCGCCCGCCAATCGAGTGGCCCATGAGCAGTTTGAGGCTGGTCAGGTACAGGAGTAACCCTCCGCCGGTGGCTCCGACGGTGAGCCCTAGCCCGCCGAAGATGTGAATCGGGGACGTGCTGAATTGGAGGAGAAATTTTACAGCGATCAGGTCCAGGAGAACCCTTACCGTTCGTGCAATGGAGTACTTGGAGCGTCCGAATTGTCTGGGGCGGTGGTTCGTCTTGACCTCGGCGATGGCGATCCCCATCCAACTGGCAATGGCGGGGATAAACCGATGCAACTCACCGTACAGCCGGAGATTCTCCACTACCGCCCGTCGATACGCCTTTAGGGTACACCCATAGTCGTGAAGTTTTACTCCGGTTGTCACGGAGATGAGCCGGTTCGCAAGCATAGAAGGCAGCCGCCTGGAGAGGAAGGGATCCTTGCGATTGGCCCTCCATCCGCTGACTACGTCGTAGTCCTGGATCGACTTCAGCAGCCTCGGGATATCGGCTGGATCGTTCTGAAGGTCCCCATCAAGGGTCACGATCACGTCGCCCTTGGCGTGGTCAAAGCCAGCGGATAAGGCGGCAGTCTGCCCGAAGTTTCGTCGAAGTACCACCACACTCCACTGCGAATC
>JANGEZ010000303.1:0-4901 GCA_031838355.1 Candidatus Methylomirabilis sp. bin48
ACGAGCTTGTCCCACACTGCCTCATTCAAGGCCCCGGCGTCAACTTTCCCGCTCTCTACCCAGAGGGTAGTGGCATCGTGAGCCCCGCTGAAGCTGAATGTCGCGAAGTCTCGTTCCGGGTTGATCCCGTTCTGCAGCAGGAAATAGCGCGGCATGAGATGGCCTGATGTCGAGCTGACACTTCCGAAGGAGAAGGTCTTGCCCTTTAAGTCGGCCAGGGTCTTAATGCCGGTTTCCGGCCTGGTGATGAATTTGCTGTGAAAGCGCAGGTCCTCCTCTCGGCTCACCAACGGAATCGCGTTGCCTGTCCGCTTCCGAGCCTGGACAAAGGTGAACCCGCCGTACCAGACCATGTCCAGTTTCTTAGCCGCCAGGGCTTCGACGGTGGCAGCGTAGTCCACTACGGGATAGTATCTGACCGGGATGCCCAGTTCTCTGCTCAGATACTCGGCAAATGGCGTGTAGATCCGCATCAGCTCGGTGGGATTCTCGTCCGGGATGGCCGAAACCCGCAGCTCTTTTGGCGCTTCAGACCAGGCAGGACTGAGCAATCCGAGACTTGCCACAACAGCCACCAGACTTGATAATCCGACATGGATCCATCGATGGCGCATGGAAACCCTCCCGAGGGCGAGATTTCGTGTCTGTTATTAAACAGGGCAAAGGCCGTACTTAAAACTATCGGCTTAGATCCGATAAGTCAAATTGGAAAATCCTATTACTTTGGCTCAGTTCATCGGTCTGCTTTCTGAGGGTAACAAGACGAGACTGGAGGGTTGAGAAAAAAGACGGCCTCTCCGACTCGGGAAGGGGAGTCAAGCCGGAGAGGCCGAAAAAACCAAACGAGTGGAGGTGGCGGGGTCAGTAGCTGATGCTCACTTCAGCGATTTCTTGATATCGTCCCACATGGCGCCTGTGGCCGTTCCTACCGCGCCGCCCACGATGGCGCCGGTAGTCGGGCTGCCGGCCAGGGCGCCTATCGCAGCCCCACCGGCCGCGCCGATGGCGCCTCCGCTCAAGGCACGCTGCTGGCGCGTCGACATCCCAGCGCACCCTGTGGTGAGGGCGAGCATCAGCACCCCTAGAGCAATCCCTTTTGACGTGGCTCTACTCATCAGGCTCGCCTCCTTGTGTCGAGATGGTCTCACGTGGCGATGTTATCATTCAAGCTAACCGGCACACGTCCCTTGCGCGTCCGTGTTCGGTGTGCAGTTAGGCAAACATGCGTTATTGTAAGACCTGACCTTGCTCACGCGCGCCCTTTCTGGTTGAGTTCAGGCTGATTAGTTGCGACGAACCGACCTCGGCACTCGATGTCTCTGTTCACCTAGGCAGGGCGCGGAGAGCCGCATCCGTTACATCGTTGATCAAACGTCATGAACGAGCGGTCTTCTTCGGAGGCTTAGGCCTATTCTCCGCAATTTTCATCATCTGCTTGGTGAAGTCATCTTGAGGCACCTGTCTTAATAATGCCTCTACTGCATTCACAGCGGCATTTGCAGCGGGTCCCGCATTCTCTGGAAGCCGCTTTAATGCTATGCTTTCACGTAAAGCAACTAACCACCAAATTCCACACCAATGAAATGTCGGCGGGAAGAGTGTCGCGCAGACCTCATCACCGCAGTCGGCGCGTACGGTGACCAAATGTGAGATATGATTCCCCAATGTGGTGGGAACAGATGTTCCTCCGGGTGCAGGAGACCAAGTGGCACAAACCATATAGCAACCCGGCGGTATATCAATGTGAAGATGTCCACACTTGGTCATTAGGTTAGTGTACTCACGACCACACCATTTTAGCACTTCGCCATTACAGTGAAGCACGTGAACATACCATTGATGCGTGTTATCAATTTTACAGGGGTTCCCAACTTCGGTTACCCAGACGTTGAGTTTCGCTGTACTCACTTTTTTCTCCTATATTGTTATTTGAAGGGTTGCTAGACTACTCCGGCACCGTTCACCGATACCGTTTTTATCGGATTTATTCGCCTTCACCAACCGGCTCCGTGGATAATGTGCCCAAGAAGCCTCGACCTGCGGCAAAATAGATGTGGATCGGTTTCTCATTTCGAAGAACATCTAAAACGCCTTGGAACATCGAGGAGGGTAAATGCATCCTAATGATTCCACCGCTTTCGTAATCGGCTTCAAAGACCATCCCCGGATCGTTGAACCGAACATAGGCAACCGTACTGCCTGTTGTCCCATAGAGGGCAATTTGCGCCCGATTGGTTTGATACCCATCCGAGCCACCGTAGAAAAGGATGTGATACTTACTGACTTCTGCCATTTTTGATCCCCCTTATTATTCACTTCCGTTAAAGGGCGAGATATGCTTAAGGTCCTTGCCTCGCCCGCCTAGAGTCAAGCCAGAGCCTAACGGGCCGTTGAACACATATTCAAGAGTTCATTCAGCTTGAGGGGCTTTGGAAGTACCTGTGTAATCCCGGCCCGCGCCACGATTTCAGGGTCAAGCGCGTAGGAGTCGCCTGTGATAAGGATGATAGGAGTAACAGTATCGGACCTCCGGATAAATGTAGCCATCTCGAGGCCAGTCATTGCAGGCATTCGGTAATCCGTCAGGATGACATCGAAGTGACACGTGCCCAAGGCATTTAGTCCAGCGTGACCGTCTTCCGCCGTCCTCACCTCGAAGCCCACCCGCTCAAGAAAGTCTGCCAGCAGCTCCCGCAGTGAAGGGTCGTCATCCACAACCAGGATCTTCTGCCTTGCACCGTTCAACTGTTGCGCGCTCATTGTCCCCTCCTCCATCCTTTCGAATAGGAAGGGCAAGTGGCATGCCACAAATCTGGGCTCGACTCCAGAAACGCTCATACTCTTTAAATATAGGGACTTACACTATGGCGTGCGACGTCCGATAGCCTCAACCGTTTCTGACTGGAGGTTGGACTGGGGAGCTGGCTAGTAAAATATGCTCAGGGGATGGGATGGGAAGCGCTACATCGCCAGAATTCTAAAGGATCGTGTGTCTGAAAGAGGCGCTTACCAGGTCAGTACGAGGGGGTAATTATTACACGTTAACGAACCGTCTTGGAAAGCTCGTTGGACAGGACGTGCGCCTTTTGAACCAAATTTACGGCTTGTTGGAAGTCCTTGATCGTAAGCGCCTCTTTGGCTTGTGTAAGAAAGCTCTGAATGGTTTGATGGGTGTCCCATTGGTCGGCCGTCAGCTTCAGGCGGTTGATCGACAGCAAAGTCCGCTCGACTCCCCGACTCATTGCATTGACCTCCTCCGTCAGTTGCGTCTCACGATCAGAGCTCACCTGAGGGGATAAGCGTGGCGTTGGCGGCTCCTGGCGTGCTGGGTGTGCGGGGAGGCGTGGCGGCTCCTGGCGTGCCGGGAGGCGTGGCGAAGGCGTCGGAGTGAAGACCGCTTTAATCTCGGCGCAGCCAGCCGTCAGAAAAAGGCTCAGTAACGTGACGATCGTCCAGGGGGCCATGACTGCTAAACCCTTCGCTCCAAGCTAAGAGGTAGGAAAGCTGACCGTCATCGTGGTCCCTTGCCCCACTTTCGAGTCCACCTCGATGGTCCCGCCGTGCATCTGAATGATCCGGTAGACCAACGAAAGCCCGATCCCATTCCCGTCCGGCTTGGTAGTATAGTAGAGACGGAATATTTTGTCGAGGTCCTCAGGAGGGATGCCTACCCCCTGATCGATCACGTGGGTACAGATCCCGCCCTCAGCGGTCCGGTCTGTCGCAAGGGTCACCGTTCCTCCATCTGGCATCGCCTGGCAGGCATTGAGGACCAGGTTGAGGAAGGCCTGCCGAAGTAACTCACGATCGCCGTTGATCGGAGGAATCTCCTCATCGAGACAAAAGTTGAACGCGATCCCCTGATGCGTTCCTTGTGCTTCGGTCAACTGGGCGACCTCCTGCAGTAGCTTGTTCAGGTCCAGAGGGTGAAGCTCAAGGTTCTGGGGACGGACAAAACGAAGAAAGCCCTGCACCACACGGTCGAGGCGATAAATCTCTCCCCCCAGTACGTCCAGGCTTCGAGCTACCTCCTCCGTAGGGCAGTTGAGCTTCTGTTTTAACAGCTCCAGATGGATGATCATGGCGTTCAACGGGTTCTTGACTTCATGGGCAACACCCGAGGTGAGCTTCCCAAGGTCGGCTAGCTTTCGAGAATAGTCTACGAGCGACTGGATCTGTCGGAGCGGTTCGGTGTTTTTTAAGAGGATCATCCCCCCGACCACGCCGTTCTTGTCCAAAATCGGGTAGGCGGAGGCCAGAATATCAAGGGGTGTGTCGCGGTCGCCCGGTGCCGTAAGCGCAAGGTTTCTCACCGGCTGCTGGCGCAGGAAGACTTCGCCCACTGCCTCGGCTAAGGGGTGAGCCTTCCCCAGGATATGCGCCAACGATTGACCGACAGCGTTTATGAGGGGGCAGGCCAGCAGAGCCTCGGCCACCGGATTAGCGAAGATGACCACCTGCTCTCTGTTCAGCAGAATGATGGCGTCTTCGAGGCAATGCACGATCCCTTCCAGCCTGGTCTTTTCGCTCATCAGGGAGGACCGATCCTCCTGGAGCTGGCGTCCCAAGAGGTTGAGCTTTTCGGCGATCTGCCCGACTTCATCGTGACGATCAAACGCTACGGGCGTGTCGAACTCGCCGCGCGCCATCCGATCAACGCCTTGGGCAATCTGACGCAACGGCACCAGGACAAGGCTGGAGAGGCCAAAGGCCACGGCCCAAGCTAGCGGGAAGGTGAACAGCGCCAGTAGCAGGCTTCCCCAAATGGCGGGTGAGAGCTCGTTCCACAGGAGGCTTCCAGCCAGCCCGAGTCGGATCGCCCCGAAGGGCCGGTCGTTGAGGCTAAGAGGCAGCGTCGTCTCAAATACCTGGTGCTGGCGGGCTAGCGCCAGGAGCTGACG
>JANGEZ010000304.1:0-3709 GCA_031838355.1 Candidatus Methylomirabilis sp. bin48
AGCTGCGACGCCGGCTACGGTTTTCCCCCTCGGCGATAGTCGGATACGAGTCCGATGGCACCAGGCCCAGCCCGCTGCTGCGCCGGGTCAGGCGGCCGTGTTCTATGATGCGTCCGAGCCCGACCTGCTCGTGGGTGGCGCCACCATTGCGGCAGCCCAGGAGGCCCAGTGAGTGCCGGCGACCTTAGGGCTTCTGGCGGGGCCAATTTTGCGGGTCTGGGTAAGTTGCCTGCTCCCACCGAAGCGCCGGGAGTGCAAGGACGAAAAGGGCGAGGGGTGTGAATGCGAAAGCAGATTCCGATCGAGCAGTTAAGGGTCGGGATGTATGTAACCAAGCTTGATATATCCTGGAGTAAGACGCCCTTCTGGCGCCATAGGATGCGGGTTGGGAGCCTCGACCACATCGAGGCGTTGCGGGCCTGTGGTGTCCGATTCGTAGAGATCGATGCGGAGAAGGGGCTGGACCTCGCCTCTCAAGGCGGTAGCGTCAGCACGGTCGATCCCTCTTCGACCCGCATAGCAGATCTCTTGTCACGTGCGTCTCAGCCACAGGGCAAGGAGCCATCGACCCCTTTCGAGGAAGAGCTTACCATCGCCAAAGAGGTCCATAAACAGGCCAAAGCGGTGATAGGCCAGGCCATGGGCGATGCGCGGCAAGGCCGAAAGCTCGACCTCGATGCGCTCAGCATGGTCTCAGAGAGACTGGTGGAGAGCGTCCTCCGCAACAAGGATGCGATCTCCAGCCTCTCGCGCCTTAAGAGCTTTGACGAGTACACCTTCTTCCATTCGGTCAATGTGGCTATCCTGGCCCTCGCGATGGGTCGGCAGCGCGGGATGCCCCGCGAAGCCCTCTCCAGGCTTGGCCTGGGGGCATTACTGCACGACATCGGCAAGATGAAGATTCCCCATGACCTCTTGAACGCACCAAGGCGCTTGGATGAGGGGGAGCGAGAGATAATCAAACAGCACGTCATGCGGGGGGCTGAGTACTTGTCGCAGCATACCGTCCTGCCGGAGGAGACTCTTCGGCCACTCTTAGAGCATCATGAACGGGTGGATGGGAGCGGCTACCCCGCTGGTCGGAGGCGGAAAGACTTGAGCCGTCCTGGCCTGATCGCGAGCATCGTAGACGTTTACGATGCCATCACCTCTGATCGTGTCTATCACAAAGGGATGACTCCCAATCAGGCCTTGAGGCAGGTGCATGGGCTGGCCCTTGAAGGAAGCCTCGATCTCGACTCCGTGCGAGAGCTCATCCAGTGCCTTGGCGTCTACCCCGTTGGGAGCTGTGTTATGCTCTCAACGGGAGAGATCGGGGTGGTGAGTCGGCCAAACCCTGCCGATCCCTCTAAGCCGGTGCTGCTCCTGGTCAGGGATGGGAGCACCCCGTGTCAACCACCAAAACCCTTCGACCTTGTCGAGCAGCCTACACAACCCTCACGCTCTATTGTGGCCACGGTGGACCCGCGCCAGATCGGCATCGACCCCAACCGCGTGCTGGACAGCCCGTCCGCATGACCTAAGGTCCACCCGGGTATTAGCCGTGGGGCCTACGGTGAAGCCATTTGCCGAGAGAAAGAGGCCAGCAACCGCGCTACGGTGGAAGAATAGGGGACGATATCTTCTGCCGGGGTCACTTCAAGCGCCTTCATCGCGATGGGCTCGTAATTGCTACGGACACAGAGGCTGCCGACGACGAGAGGGCGTAACGGGGTAGATTGTGGCGACCAAAAAAGGCTTGACAAATCATGACCCATCGGGCAGACTGAATGGTCTTTGAATTTTATAGAGACGCTAGGTTCGGTTCAAGGGGTCCGGCGGCGCTCTTTTACTGGTGGTATGAACGAGCGGGAGCAGTTTGTCCGAGGCGCGCTGCTGGGCGCACTGGGTCTTGTCGTGGCTGGGCTCATCGGTTTTGGGCTCTTCAGGATGTGGGACTGGGCCTTGGGTTTTGCCACCGGCGCCCTCGTCAGTCTGTTAAGCTTCAGGCTCATCGTACTATCGGTGATCCGTTTCACGGAGCGTCCCGCGTCTCGGTCGCGTGGTCAGTGGATCTGGTGGGCCCGATCTCTTTTGAGACTCCTCGGGGTCGCCATCATGCTCCTCCTCGTGATCATGTACCTGCCTGTTAATCTGGTCGGGGTGGCGCTGGGTCTCCTCGCGGTCCAGATCGGGATGGGCGGGTATCTCGGAGTTCGTTCGTCGTTTTCGCAAAGCAGCAATGCCGGGACGGAGGATCGGAAGCTATGACGAAGGATCGTGTCCGACTTATCGCAGTGGCGGCCTGCTTCCTCGGCCTGGCGCTCCTCGCGGCCTTCCCTGCCCTGGCTGCGGAGGAGGCCCATGGAGGAGCGGAGCAACCCGGGATCATCGAACTGAACAAAACGTTGATCATTCAGGTTGTGAACTTTCTCATTTTGATCGTCGTGCTGTCCAAGTTCTTGTTCAAGCCGCTCACTCAGTTTCTGGCGACGCGGGCCGATGGCATCAGGCGCTCCCTGGAGGAGGCGAAGACAGCCAGAGAGGCTGCGGCCCAGACGCAGAAGGAGTACGAAGCACAGATTCTCGCCACCCGGCGAGAGGCGGCCGCGATGCGAGAGTCGGCGATCCGTGAGGTGGAGGAGGAACGGCAGCGACTGCTGAAGGTCTCGCGTGAAGAGGCTGCCCGCCTTGTCACAGAGGCTAAGGCGCAGATCGAGCAGGAGGTGAAAAAGGCCAAGGCCGAGCTTCGCGAGGAGGTGGTGGGCCTTTCACTGGGAGTCGCGGAGCGCCTCATCGCTCGCAGCCTCACCACCGATGATCACCGCCGTCTGGCCGAACAAGTGGCGGCGGAGATCGGGGGTGGCCGGTGAGGGCTGGCGGCATCTCCAGGCGGTACGCCAAGGCGCTGGTAGACGTCGCGGCCGAGCAGCAGGTGCTGGAGGCGGTCGGGAGCGATCTCCACGCGGTTGCGGAGACCATGAAACGGACTCGTGAGGCCGCCACCTTCTTTGAGAGCCCCGCTATCCCGCTGACCGATAAACGGCGCGTCCTGCAAGCGATCGCAGGGGGAATAGGCATAAAGCCGCTCAGTGCCAACTTTCTGAATCTGATTCTGGAGAAGAGACGGCTTCCGTACCTCGGAGAGATCGCCCTCGCCTATGAGGAGCTGACCGACGAGCGGCTGGGCCGCGGGAAAGCCACGGTGACCTCGGCGGTACCGCTGCCTGAGCCGATCCTTCACGGGCTCACGGAGCGCCTGCGGATGGTGACGGGGAAGGAGATCTATCTGGAGGCGCGGGTTGATCCGGCCATCGTGGGCGGATTCGTTGCGCAGATCGGCAGCACAATCTACGATGGGTCCCTGAGGACGCAACTGAAAAAGGTGCGCGAGCGCTTACTGAAGAACGAGCACCACTGACCCTGAAAGGGTAGCGGAATGGCGCAGATTAAAGCAGGAGAGATCACCGAAATTATCAAGCAACAACTGGCCGGGTACGAGGCGCTTGTTGATGTGGCGGAGGTCGGCACCGTCATCGAGGGGGGCGACGGAATCGCTCGCATCTACGGCCTGGAGAAGGCCATGGCTGGCGAGCTTCTGGAGTTTCCGCACGAGATCTTTGGCCTGGTGCTGAATCTTGAGGAGGACAACGTCGGCGCGGTCCTGCTCGGTGAGGCCGAGGCGATCAAAGAGGGCGATCAGGTGAAAAGGACGGGCCGGATCGCCTCC
>JANGEZ010000305.1:0-5824 GCA_031838355.1 Candidatus Methylomirabilis sp. bin48
GACTCGTCCCGGAGCAGCAAGTTCGAAAGCCACAGGGTCAGACAGTCGATCACGACGACGTCGATATTGCGAAGATCGAGCAACCTCTCAGCCAGAGCGAGAGGTTCCTCGACGGTCTGAAAGTCGGCACCGCGTGTACGGGCATGGTCCGCGATTCTTTCCTTCATCTCCTCATCCATGGCCTGCGCGGTCGCGACGAACGCGCGCCGCGCGCCGAGGCGTCGCGCCAGCGAGAGGGCGAAGGCGCTCTTGCCTGACCGCGCTCCCCCCCCGATCAATACGATCCTGGTTTCGTCGTTCATCTACTGGCCCCTCGCGCGCGTTTCCATTTCTTCACACCCTGGGTGGTCGCCTCTCTGACCAGCCTCCCGATGAGATGGTCGAGAACCGTCTGCTTCCCGGCATAGCGCGTGGAAACGCCGTGCTCAGGAGCAGTCCCGAAGCGGGCTCTCCGCTCACCATATACCTCAGCAACGCGGGCAACTGCAGCGAACGAGCGCTGATCACGATAGCTCCTCCGCGAGCAGCGACTGAACGACTGCGAGCGACTCCTCAAAATCGGCCTCACGAAAGACTTCGAGCGTAAGCACACCGTGGTATGACACACTCAGTAGGGTATCGATGACCCAGCGTGCATGCGCGTGCGGGTAGTACTTGAGCGAGCGGTGGTCTCGCCCCGATGGATCCACGCCGTGCCACTGGATCACCCGCGTACGGTGCAGGTTTCGGAGAAGCAGATCTCGCTCCGGACGCTCGTCGCGGTGAAGGTGCCCAAGATCAATCGCCACAGAGAGGCCAAGGTCCTTGACGACCGGCTCGATGTGCGAGAAATCGTAGTCGAGCGTTTCGATGCACAAGTCCGCCGGAGGAATCCCTCTTCCCAGGATGGCCTCGAGCGACCCCGCTGCACGGCGACGCCAGGCTGGAATATCCGTTGGCGCCTTATCGTATTCGCAGTCGCCCAAGTAGACATGCACGATATCGGCGTGGGGCTTAAGCGGCCTCGCCAGCTCGATCGCGCGGCAGACCTGCTCGATGGCCACCTGACGCTGCGAATCGCTGTCGCTCGCCAGGCTGACGTTGAGAGGAGTGTGCACCGTATAGGTCAGATCGGCTCGCCCTTTCCACTCAACGAGGGCACGCAGTTCCGCGTCGTCCGGAACGCCGCATTCGAGCTCGAACAAGAGGATCTCGATGTCGTCGACCCGACCTGCCAGCCGCTCGACGTTGGGAAGCCAACGGGCCGGGTAGATGAACGAGGTGGTGCCGATGCGAAAGGGTACGTTCATCACGTCCTCCTCGCGTATGCAGTGCACGCGTCAACGAACCCCTGGGCCACGGAAGAATTCGACGCCCAGTGGGCGTGAACGTACGAAGCGAGCGTGTTGCCGATACGATAGCCTTCTCGGAGCACCTCGCCTCCGCGGCAGCGACGGACGGTGTAGACGCACTCGACAGCCGCCTGGGGGTGACAGTCTGAGTAGCGAAATTGGTGCCCGCAGAAACGTAGGCCGGGTAGGCCGAGCACCGTCACGTCCTGCGTTTCCGCCTCTACGTATCCGAGCGTCTGGAGGCGGTCTCGCATCTTCGCCTCGCCAGGAACCATCAATAGTCGATCCCCGGCTGAGCCTTGAGGCCACATTCGAACGGGTGCTTCACCGACTTCATTTCCGTCACGAGGTCGGCCAGTACGCAGAGGTCCTCCTGCGCATTGCGCCCCGTGACAACTACGTGCACATGGGCCGGACGCGCGCGAAGAGTCGCCAGGACGTCCGCCAACTCAATGAAGCCGTAGTTGATCGCGTACGTAATCTCATCGAGGACCACCACGGCCTGTTCGCCGCCCGCAATGAGCTCCTTCGCCTTGGCCCAGGCCTCCACAGCCGCGCTTCGGTCCCACGTGAGATTATCTCTCTCCCAGGTGAATCCGTGCCCCATTACGAGGAACGTGAGCCCGGGGAGTGTCTCGGCGAACATCCGCTCGCCGGTCTTCCACTTGCCCTTGATGAACTGGACCACGGCCACCCGAAGGCCGCGCCCGAGCGCCCGAAAGACGATACCCAGGGCCGCTGTCGTCTTCCCTTTACCCTGCCCTGTGTAGACCAGCAGCAGCCCTTTCCGCGCTGGCTCCACCTTTCCGGACCGCTCGTCGTCAGTGGGATGCGCCCTCGGCGGAGTCTGCGGACGCACAGCTTCGCGCGCGCGCTCACCGCTAATCCGGCTCGTCTCAAGCGCTCGGAGCAGGTTGGGTCGCGGCCGCGCGGCCCAGTGGTCATGAAAGACCACCTCTTGGAGCGGAAGCCGCGGCAACCAGCCCCTGGTCTCGAGCATGGGCCGCTCCGGAAAGCTCTCGACGAAACCGATGCATAGGTAGGCGACGGGAATGATCCGGTCCGGGATTCCCAGGATCGTGCGGAGAGCGCCGGGTTCGAGGATGCTCACCCACCCGACGCCGAGACCTTCTGCGCGTGCGGCAAGCCAGAGGTTCTGGACGGCGCAGCAGGTGCTATAGACCGCGGTTTCCGGAATCGTGTTCCGCCCGATCACTGCCGGCCCAAAGCGCTCCTGGTCGCACGTAACGCATAGGTTGATGGGCGCGTCGAGGATCCCTTCCAGCTTAAAGGAGAGATACTCCTCGCGGCGCTCCTTCTCAAACGTTTCGGTGGCGCGCAGCCGCTCCGCTTCGACATGTGCGCGGACCTGCCTGCGGACCTCACGATCCTCAACGACGAGAAAGTTCCACGGTTGCGAGAATCCGACTGAGCCGGCCTGATGTGCCGCCAAGAGAATACGAGCAAGGGTCTCGGCCGGAATGGAATCGGGGAGAAAGGACCGCATGTCGCGGCGGTGCGTAATCGCCTCATAGAGGGCTCGGCGCGACGCTTCAGGAAAGGCATGATCGGTCATAGGATCCCCGCCATCGAAACAGCGAGCGACACCAGCGATGCCACGCTATCTTTCTCCGCCTGAACCATAGACTGCACCCCGCAGTGGCGCGCCGCGAAGGACAGAAGATCGGTAGCGACCATCGCCGCCTGTACTGCCTCCAGATCGTCGCGAGTCGGACGACGGTAGCGATGCAGATACGGTGTCCGTCCAAGCAGCACCACCTCTCTAGCCGTGAGGGCGTAGGGCAGCAATAGCTCTTGGGGAACCATGGCGATCGCCCGCGCCAGTTCTGCCCGACTCATTCTACCCAAGGCGTTGCCTTCGAAAGAGATTTCCCCTTCTCCTGGGTGTAACAGGCCAACATCAACTTCAGGAGGGTCGACTTTCCCGCCCCATTCGGGCCCAGGATCGCCACTCGTTCGCCCCGCTCGATGAACAGGTCAATTCTCGCAAGCCCGAAACCGCTCGGATAGGTGAAATGCACGGCATCGAGACGGATCCCCGGTCTCATCGTCATCCGGACTCCCGTCCGTTGTGCCGAAGCAGCAAGAGGAAAAGCGGGCCGCCGAGTAGAGCCGTGAAGATCCCGACGGGAAGCTCTGTCGGAGCCAAAATGGCGCCGGCCGCCGTATCCGCCAACACCAGAAGGGCGGCGCCGGCCAAGGCCGGCAAGAGCCTCCGGTGGTCGGACCCGATCAGGAGACGCAGGATATGCGGAACGGCAAGCCCCAGGAATCCGATCAGACCGCTGATGCTGACCGCAGCGCCCGTCAGCAGCGCCCCGAACACGATGATCCTTCTGGACTCTCGATCCAGATCCACTCCCAGAGCTTGCGCCCCTTCCTCTCCTACCGCCAGGGCATTAAGCGGGAGTGGGGGGCGGGGTGCACTTCGCACTAACTGACGCATGAGGCCACGAAGCGACTGGCCAGGTTCGGGTCGGTCGCCAGGTGCAGGTGGACAAACGTGGCCAGCAGGTTACCTCGCCGGTAGCCCTCGGGCCGGCCATCCTGATTGAGGATCCGGTATGCGGCGGAGGCCGGCTCCGAGCCCTCCCACCGCGCACAGTGGAATTCGTGGCCGCGCAGGCGCATCCCCGGTTTGGCCAGGATATTCTTGTGAAGCGGCTCGACCTCGACATAGCCGATCCGTAGCCGCTCCCGCTCCATCACGGCCCGGCCAGGGATGGCCCCCACCATCGGATACGCGTGGCCGTCAAAGTCTACGATCCCTTCGGTCAGGTACATCAGACCTCCGCACTCGGCATAGATCGGCATCCCGTCATAGGCCGCCTCCAGGATCTCCCGTCGCAGCGCGTCGTTTGCCGCCAGTCGATCTGCGAACAGTTCAGGAAACCCTCCACCAATGTAGAGGCCCTGCGCCCCTTCAGGGAGGGCGCGATCGTGGATCGGGCTGAAGTTGACGAGGTCGGCGCCGGCGCCGGCGAGCAGATCCAGGCTGTCAGCGTAGTAGAACGAGAAGGCCTCATCGTTTGCGATGGCGATGCGTGCTGCGCCGGTCGGCGTCTTCATGTCAAACAGTGACCCACATGGCAGTGACAGCGGAGGGGCTGAGCGCGCCAGCGCGATGATTCGATCCAGGTCAAGGTGCTCCTCGACCGATGAGATCAACGTATCCAGATACGTGTCGAATGTCGATCGCTCGGCCACAGGTATCAGGCCGAGATGGCGCTCCTGCAGCTCCAGTTCCTGGAGCTGGGGCAAGGCGCCCAGTACAGGAAGACGAGTCAGGCTCTCGATCGCCTCCTTCGTCCAGTCTCGATGGCGAGCCGAGCCCACCCGGTTCAGAATGATCCCGGACACTCTCACGCCGGGATCAAGCCCCGCATACCCCAGCGCCATCGCCGCTGCGCTGCGCGCTGTCCGGCTCACATCCACTACCAGCAGGACCGGCGCGCGGAGGAGCTTGGCCATCTGCGCGGTGCTGCCGGATTCGTCAAGCCCACTGATGCCATCAAAGAGTCCCATCATCCCTTCCACAAGGGCGATATCAGCCTGTTCGCTCGAACGGCCGAACAGTTCGAGCACGGTCGCCTCCCCTAGCATCCAACCATCCAGGTTCCGGGAAAGGCGGCCGGCCGCCTTGGTGTGGTAGCTCCCGTCGATGTAGTCAGGCCCCACCTTGTAGGGCTGGACTCTAAGACCACGGCGGCTCAGCGCCGCCATCAGCCCCAGCGCGATGGTGGTCTTCCCGACCCCGCTCGTGGTGCCCCCGATGACTACGCGAGGGATCTGTCTCTGTCTCATCGAAATCGGTCCGGGTGAAACAGTCTGGCCAACAGCTCGAGGCCCTCAACGATCCTGGGCCCTGGACGACTGATCACGTTCGAGTCGATCGCAGCGATCGTCCCCAAGTGCACTGCCTTCAAGCCGCTCCAACCGGGGCGGCGAGCCACCAGTTCCGGGGTTTGAGGGTTCAAGGGAGCGAGGGCATCGCCCAGGATGATCAGGTCGGGATCGGCCTTGATCAGCTCCTCCAGGCTGAACTGGGGCCAAGCCGTTCGCGAGCGCGCGGCGACGTTTGCTCCACCCGAGAGCCGAATGAGGACATCGATGAATGAACCAGAACCGGCCGTGAAAGGGCGGCCTGGGTCGCTGCCATCAAGCTCGATGAAGACCTTGGGCTGGGGAGCGTCTCGCACCTTCGCCACGACCGCCGCCACGCGCTGCCGCATGCTCCACACCAATCGCTCGGCCCGCGCCTCTGCGCCCACGATCTGCCCGATCACGAGGATATTCCGGTAGATGTCCTCCAATGTCCTCGGCGCAAAGACCATCACCTTGATTCCCTGCCGCTCAAGCGGCAGAAGCGGTTCAGCGCCCCAATGGGTCGAAAGAATCAAGTCTGGACTGAAACGCACGACCTGCTCAAGACTGGGGTTGAGGGGGGCGACCCATGGCTTGGCTTTCGCCGC
>JANGEZ010000306.1:0-9668 GCA_031838355.1 Candidatus Methylomirabilis sp. bin48
CAGCGGCGGCCAGGACGAACAGAATCTCGTCGGTCGCGTATGCGGTCGATGACAGCGCGTCGGAGGCGAAGACGGCCAAGCCGACCGTCTTGCCGATGGCCTGATCAGGGGCATCGGCGGTCCGGAGTGGACGCCCGATCAGCCAACTTCGCCACGAGCGAGGCGGCTGGTGTTCGGCGGTTCGCCGCAAGACGGTCGTTCCGCTCCCTTCCTCGATTGTAGGCACAGATTGCCTCAGGGTACAGTATGCTCGGATCAGCGAGGCTCGCTGGTCACCTGGGCGCCAACACACCTGTAAGAATGCTATCCCGGTCAGCGTATTTCGTCAAGTTGGCAGGCGCAATGAAAACCGTCTGCTCTCACAGGTCTGTTCGTGTGATAGCATGGAGCACACAGGGTATGGAGTTCAGTAAAACCGGCTCAATCTAGTCACTCTTCCTGAGCCTGTCAAGCATTATTGCGTCCGCAAAGACAACCGGCACAATGCGCCAGAGATAGGAGGAGTCGATGAGCCTGAATGAAGGGATGACGTTTGAGGGGGCCTGGAGGGTGACCGGGGCCGAGGCGGCCGACCGGCATGGTAACCCATTCGTCCATGTCCTCACCACGCCGGTTGTGGTCGAGTGGATGGAGGAAGTGGCGACAGCCGGTGTGCAGCCGCATCTGTCGGAGGGGCATGGCACAGTCGGCAGTGTCATGAAGATGATGCACCTGGCGCCGACCCCAATCGGGCTTATGGTAAAGGTGATGGCGACGCTGACGCAGATTGAGGGACGGCGTCTCACTTTCCGGATCGAGGCCTTCGACGAGGTGGAGAAGATTGCCGAGTGTCAGCACGAGCGGGTCATTGTTGACCTCACACGCTTCCACGCGAAGGCCGGAAAAAAGGTGGGAGAGGGGCGAGGGCCTCGTGAGTAAAGCTGTTGGATTTGCCGTCTAAGAGTTCCCTTGACAGTTTCCGCTAGCGGGCAAATAATACCTTTTCAGATTCGGGGTGCGCCTCACAATGGCGAGGATGGTTGGAGCGTAGTGGCGAATGCCGTTATAAGGATCGCTGGATCATACGGTGAGGGGGCGATAGCGGCGGCCCGCGCCCATGCCTGCGCGCCGCACGAAGACAAGTCGCACGCAGGCAGGTGAAGTAGCGCATGGTCAGGAAGGCGAAGACGACCGATGTTCCGGCAATTGCGCGCTTGGTGAATGCCTACGCCGGCAAGGGCGAACTGTTACCACTGGCGCCGCAGGAGCTCTACGATCGGGTCGGCGATTTTCAGGTCTTTGAGCAGGACGGGCTAATTGCCGGAGTGTGCTCGCTCTTCGTTTACGGGGCAGACCTGGCTGAGGTTCGATCGCTGGCCGTCTGGCCGGAGTACCAGGGGAAGGGGATCGGTCGGGCAGTGACCGAGGCCTGCATCGCCACAGCGAAAGACCTCCCGATGAGGCGAGTCTTTGCCCTGACCTATAAGCCGACTTTCTTTGAGCGCCTTGGATTTCACGTAGTTGACAAGTTGACACTGCCAGAGAAGGTGTGGAAGGATTGCCTCAATTGCAGCAAGTTGTACCGCTGCGACGAAGTGGCGGTCCTCCTCGAACTGTAATGGGGATGATAGGATAGCCGCTATGAACCGCTCCTCATCCGGAGGCCGTTATCAGATCTTTATCGTTTCCGACGCCACCGGCGCCACCGCGGAACTGGTTGTCCGTGCCGCGCTGGCTCAGTTTCAGGTGGCAGAGGTGGAGATCTGCCGTCTTCCCAATATCCGGACGGTGGGTGAGGTGCGACGTGCGATTGAGACTGCCCAAGCGAACAAAGGGATCATTGTGCATACCCTGGTGTCAGAGGAGCTTAGGCATGTCCTGTTACGGGAGGGACGGGAGCGAGGGGTAGAGACCATCGACCTGATCGGGCCGCTGCTGCTTCGCCTGAGCAACCAGTTGTGTATGCCCCCGCTTGTGCAGCCCGGTCTATTCCGACAACTAGGGCAGGAGTCCCTCCAACGAATCGAGGCTATCGAATATACTTTCAAGCACGACGACGGCCAGGACCCGCTTGGCCTAGACCGCGCCGAGATCGTCTTCGTCGGCGTCTCACGAACCTCCAAGACTCCGTTGAGCCTCTACCTGGCGGGAAAGGGGTGGCGAGTTGCGAACGTCCCCGTGATCTTACATCTTCCGCTGCCAGGCCGGTTGATGACGATCGATCAGGGCAGAATCGTTGGGCTCATTGTGGGAGTAGAACGGCTGGTGGAACTGCGGCGGGCCAGACTCGAGCGCAAACTTGCGCCTGTGGCTGAAGCCTACGCGAAGTTAGAGGATGTGCGCGTTGAGCTTTCATACAGCCGGTCACTCTTCCGTAAGGCGGGCTGGCCGGTCATCGACATGACCAGCAAATCGATCGAGGAGGCGGCGAGCGAGGTGCTTGCGCTGGTCGCCACTCCAGAAACGCCGCAGCCGACCGAGCGGAAGGGTACCGGCACCCATCGGAAGAGCAGGGGAAGTAAATAGCCTGGCCTTCAAGGCCGGTCTCATAGCGAGAAAACGAAGGGGGGTCGATGGCAAAACCGCAGATCGCGAAATCGCAAGTCAAGAAAGAGGCGAACCAAAAGGCACAGCAGGAACGGGCTGAGACGGAACGAGCGAGGCGTCGTCAGAGGCTTATGGGGCGGATCGGGCTCTATGCCGCCATTGCGATCGTCCTACTGGTTGCCGCCTATTGGGGCTACGGCAAGATGACGGAGAAGGTGAGCTGGACCTCTGTTGCGATCCTGCCGAGCCCCCACGTCCCCCTCGGTACCGCTCATCCGCCGTACAATAGCGATCCACCAACCTCCGGTCCTCATGCCCCCGGACTGGCTCGATGGGGTGTGTCCAGCGAACCGGTCTCGAAGGAGATGCAGGTGCACAATCTCGAGGATGGCGGGGTGGTCATTCAGTACTCCTGTCAGGATTGCCCTGACCTGGTCAAGCAGCTCACCACGATTGCCGAGCGGTACGATCGCGTTATCCTCGCGCCATACACCGGACTGAATCGGAAGATTGCGCTGACGGCATGGGGCAGAATCGACAAGCTTGATGAGTTTGACGAAGCGCGCATCGTCAAGTTCATCAAAGCCCACATTGGGATCGACCACCACGGCGTCGGCGGCTAAGGTGACGACTCGGAAATAGCTTAGCAAGAAATCCGTTCGGGCTGAGCCTGTCGAAGCCTGTCCTGAGCAACGCCGAAGGACCCAAAATACGTACCCTTCGACAGGCTCATGGCGAACGGGATATGTAAAGGAATTTGAGAGTCACCACACCAGTCAGCGTGATGATCAGGCGCGCAGTATCGATCGGAGCCACAGACCGGCGGCCAACAAAAGCTTCTGGGGTTTACCAAGGGTGATATTCCCGTGGAAGACATCATGCTGCTGCGCTTCGATCCTGAGCAACAGGCGATAGTAAATGGCCCGCATGATCTCTGCGGCCAGCAGCGACCGCTCATCCTCTGCCGGCAATGCGGCTGAGGCTGCTTGAAAAAAACCGCGGGCCCGCTCACACTGAAACCGCATCAGCTCCGTGAAGGCGCGGTTGTAACGCCCGGCCAGCAGCTCTTCTTCAGAATATCCAAATCGCTTCAACTCATCCTGCGGAAGGTAGATCCGTCCTCGTTGTGCATCAACCCCCACATCCCGAATAATGTTGGTCAGTTGAAAGGCGATGCCCAGTTGTTCGGCGTACGTCTTTGTCTGCGGATTGGTGTAGCCGAAGATCTCGATGCAAATGAGGCCCACAATGGACGCCACGCGATAGCAGTACGGGTAGAGTTCCTCAAACGTCGCATATCTGGCGCGCGTGAGATCCATCTCCATGCCATTGAGCAGCTCCTCGAAGTAGACCTTCGGGATATTGAACCGACGCGCGGCTTGGCCAACAGCCATGATGACAGGGGGGCCAACGCCGTCCTGAAAGTAGGTATCGAGCGCTTTTCGCCACCGGGTCAAGGCGGCCGCGGGATCACCGCCGGCCTTTGACTCGTCCACCAGATCGTCGCTCAATCGGCAGAAGGCGTAAACAGCGTAGATCGCCTCGCGTTTTGGCTTTGGGAGGAAGAGAAAGGAGTAGTAGAAGTTCGAGCCGCTCTTTTTGGTCACCTGGCGACTAACAGTCCGAAGGTCATCCACCTGATTCATAAACCGTATTATAAGAAAATCAGGTCCCGGAGGCAAACGGCAATGACTGGTATCAACGTTATAGTGTTCCACCAGTTGCACTATGAAAAGAAGTTGACACTCCCGCCTCTCCTAGCCTTATACTATTGGGCCGTAACTACACAGGTAGATAGGCTGAAGGCTGAAGGCTGCTAGAGGTACGCCATGCGTGATCGCACAACACATCGGGCATATGAGTTGGCTGATGACGTCGCAATGTGTCGAAGCGTGCGGGCTTCTTGGCCAATGAAGAGTCCTCGCTGATAGAATCAAAGATCGTCGAAACCGAAAAGGTCTTGGATGGCTTGATTCGTGCCGTACGAGTTAACTAGAGCCTTCAGCCTTCAGCCTAAACGCCTAGTAGTTACAATGGGCCTTCAACAGAAGAAATTGATGCTTCGACATAATTCGCGGAGAAAGGAGCGCAGGATGGATCACTGGTTGCGAATTGGCAGGATGTGCCGGACGGCAGTCGCAATTGTCGCGATAAGCGCTGCTGTCGTGAGCGCGGCGGAGCAGGAGAACGCCATCGTTAAAGAGGAATTTTTGGTGCAGGGCAGGGATCAGGGGGTCAAACTGTTTGTTCGAGAGAAGCGGCTCTCGAACTTGCCAAAGATTGCCAAAGAGAATGTGGTCCTGTTCGTCCACGGTCTTCCAGGCCCGGGCTCAGTCATCTTTGACCTTGCGCTTCCCGGATATTCTTGGTTGGAGTATGTGGCCGAACGCGGCTTTGACGCTTTTACCGTGGATATCAGGGGATTCGGACGCTCGACCAGGCCACCGGAGATGAAGGAATCTCCGGATCAGAACCTTCCCCTGGTTCGGGCAGATCAGGTGATGCGGGATATTGATGTCGCCGTCGATTATATCCGTTCCAAGCGAAAGGTGGATAGAGTCAACATCATCGGACACTCTATTGGCGCTTCTTGGTCCGCCCTGTATGCGACGATGCACCCGGAAAAGGTGAATAAGTTGGTGATGTACGGGGCGATTTATGGGAAGGATTCTACCTTTGTCAGTACGTTCGGTGATCCGACCAACCCAGATCGACCATACCTTGAAATGGGGGCCTATCGCTATCTATCTCGGAAGGCGCTCCTTGAGCAATGGGATGGGTGGATCAAGCCGGAACTCCAGGATGACTGGCGAGACAGGGAGGTCATCGATGCTTGGATCAGTACGCTCTTGAGCTCCGACCCCACAGCCAAACAACGCAGCCCGGAATCGATCCAGGTTCCCAACGGCCCGTACATCGATTGGCACGAAATCCACGCGGGCCGATCGTTGTTCGATCCAGCGAGGATCAAGGCGCCGACCATGATCGTTCGAGGGAGCGCCGAAGAGTTGATGAGCAACGAGGCCGCTGAAGAGCTCCTCCAGAAGCTCACATCGGCGCCATCCAAGCGGCGCCTGGACATTGGGGATTCAACCCATTACGCCATACTGGAGAAGAACCGCCTCCTGCTCTATCGAGGCGTTCAGAACTTCCTGGAAGAGTGAAGCCGCGCATCGTCCTTGAAACAAGAGAGGACGATGCGCTATGATAGGGGTACTGATTTGCTGCGAGAGCACGCGGTTTCCCCTGTTGCGGATGATGCGGGGATACATCGTCAAACTTCGGAAGGGAAGGCATGATATCGAAAGAAGAGTTTCGAGATCCATTTGAGCGTATCAACCCTGAGACGGCCAAGGGGCTGATCGATAAAGGGGGCGTGGTCGTAGTTGACGTGCGGGAGCCGGCGGAGTGGAGCCATGGGCATATCGCCGAGTCCGTGCATATCCCCCTAGGAACGCTGATGAACCGTCCGCGCGAGCTGCTGCAGCAGGACGGGATCATCTTCGTATGCGCCGAAGGAATTCGGAGCGCAGTGGCCTGCGAGGTAGCGGCGGCCATTGGTAAGACCCAGCTCTACAACCTTGAAGGGGGAACTATCGCCTGGCTCAAGCAGGGCTACCCCCTCACGCGATGATCCCGATCCGTTTCCCATCACCTATTACTCAGAGCAGAAAATAGCTTGCCTCCCCCTTTCGCAAAGGGGGGTATAGGGGGGTTTTGAACGATCGGTAAAACCCCCTCAATCCCTCTTTCGCAAAGGGGGAAGTTGCTGGAGATGCTGTGCAAGAGTGCAATCTAGTTAATGCTCCCCGTAATAACTGCGCGTGCTGATGTCTGCGCCGCCACGGATTCGGTTCGGGACGGACGGATGGCGCGGGGTTATCGCCAGGGATTTTACCTTCGAGGGCGTTCGACTGGTTGCCGGCGCCGTAGCTGCAACCCTTCGAGCGGGCCATCCTGAAGACCATCGCTTCCTCGTCGCCGTCGGTCACGATACCCGCTTTCTCTCCCGTCGGTTTGCGCAGACAGCGGCTGACGCCCTCGCCGCCCTCGGTGTAGAGGTTCGCCTCACGACCTCTCACTTTCCCACCCCGATGCTGGCGTGCGCTATCCCAACTCTCAAGGCGCAGGGTGGGCTGATGGTCACTGCCAGTCACAATCCTCCATCCTATAACGGGTTAAAAGTTCGTATAGCCGATGGTGGCTGTGCGACCACGACCTTGACCGACCAGATCGAGACAGAGGTCCGTCGCCTCTCGGGGGATCTCGGCGTTCGGCCGGAGGGTGCCTCTCCTTCGATGAGCCAGACGACAGTGGGCGCGATCGATCTGTTCGATCCCCTCCCACTGTATCAGGAGCGGCTGCGTACCCTGGTCGATATGGAGCGTATCGCCCGCTCGGGCCTTCACGTCGTCATCGATCCGATGTACGGGGCGACGCAGGGCATTGTGGCGGCGCTACTTCGGCAGATTGGTCTGAAGGCCGAGGAGATTCACGCGGAGATCAACCCTGAGTTTGGGGGGGTATCTCCTGAACCGATGGGCGCGAGCCTCGGAGCGCTCTCCGAACGGGTCAGGGATCTGAGCGAGTCGAGAAAGATTGGGCTGGCCTTTGACGGCGACGGTGATCGCCTGGGGGCCATCGATGAGACTGGGTCATATGTCACGCCGCACCAGGTCTTTGCATTACTGCTGCAGCATCTGGTCACCAGGCGCGGACTCTCCGGGACGGTGATTAAGACCTTTTCCACCACCACGATGATCGACCGATTGGCCGCGAGCCATGGCCTGCGGCTTGCGGTCACCCCGATCGGGTTCAAACACATTGCCGAGGTCATGCGAGGAGAGCCGTTTCTGATCGGGGGAGAGGAGAGTGGGGGGATTGGGGTTGCCGGACACATCCCTGAGCGGGATGGGATTGTCAGTGCGTTGCTGCTGCTGGAGTGTCTCGCAACGGAAGAGAAATCGCTCGGAGCGTTGCTCAGGGAGCTGGAGGCGAAGGTGGGACCTCATTGCTATCGGCGCCTGGACCAGCGGCTGGCTCGGACGGAAGATGGGGCGGAACTCGGGCGACGCGTTGCTAGCGACCCGCCAGCCCATATCGACGGGTGGCAGGTGAACGAGGTCCAGACTCTGGATGGCGTGAAGCTAGTCGGGGCAGACGGAGGCTGGCTGCTTATCCGGCCGTCAGGGACAGAGCCCGTGCTTCGTCTCTACGCCGAGGCCCAGACTCAGAGTCAGGTCTCTCGGTTACTCGACTGGGCGAATACCTACGCCGACAAGATTCAGAGGAACACGCCGTGAGGCGCTACCGCATCACGGCCCACGAAAATCCCCTCAATCCCCCTTTACGAAAGGGGGAGGTAGAGAAACGGATAAGTATCCCCCCCCTTTTTTTGAAAGGGGGGTCAGGGGGGTTTGTCTGAAGTTGACGGCTGAGCGCTGATTGCTGAACGCGATTTTCTAAGGAATTACTCGTCCTATGATTAGTGCTCTCAAAGCAAACCTGACCAAGTCGCTTCTGGCCGCCATCAAACAGGCTGGCTTAGAAGCCGGGCTCCCGCAGGATGCTCCCGCACTACTTACGTGGGAATATCCTGGCGACCCGGCATTCGGCGATCTTTCGACCACACTGGCCTTCGGCCTGGCGAAGGCGCTGAGGCAGAAGCCTCGCGAGATCGCGCTGCAGATTGCCGCCTCAGCAGCGTTCCCTTCTGATCTGGTCGATCGCGTCGAGGTGGCGGGCGCCGGCTATCTGAACTTCTTTATCGCCCGGCCGTTCTGGCGTCATCTCGCTCAGGAGATCCTCCGAGCTGGATCGACGTACGGCAGGGCTGATGTCGGCGGCGGGCGCCGCGTACTCGTGGAGTTTGTCAGCGCGAATCCGACCGGCCCGCTCGTCGTGGTCAATGCCAGGGCTGCGGCGATCGGTGATGCCATCGCTCGGCTCTTAGAGGCCATCGGGCATCGGCCGTACCGCGAGTACTATGTGAACGATGCGGGGAACCAATTCCGCAACCTCGCGTTGGCGATGGAGGTGCGGTGCCGTCAGCGCCTGGGCGAGGACTGCCCCATGCCAGAGGAGGCCTATCCTGGTGACTATCTGATCGATCTGGCCCGCGAGTTTCTGGAGCAGCACGGGCCGGAGACGCTCTCAGCGCCGGAGCCGGAGCGCCGCGATCGACTGGGTCGCTTTGCGGTCGAGCGGATCCTCCACTGGCAGCGGACCTCGCTTGAGGCGTACGGGGTCACCTTTGACGGGTGGTTCAGCGAGCGCGCCCTGCGGGAACGCCGCGAGCCGGAGCAGGTGGTGGAGGCGCTGCGGGAGCGCGGCTTCCTCTATGAGCATGAGGGCGCCCTGTGGTTTCGCTCGACCGCCTTTGGCGATGATAAAGATCGGGTGCTCGTAAAAGGTGATGGCGAGATCACCTATTTTCTTCCGGACATCGCCTATCACCAGGACAAGTTCGCTCGCGGGTTTGACCAGGTGATCGATCTCTGGGGACCCGACCACCACGGCTACGTTGCGCGGATGCGGGCTGCCATGCAGGCGCTCGGCCATCCCCCCGAGGCGTTCAGGATCCTGATCGTGCAACTCGTCCGTTTGATGCGAGGGACCGAGCAGGTCCGGATGTCCAAGCGGTCCGGGCAGTTCGTGATGATGGACGAGCTGGTTGAGGAGGTGGGCCGTGATGCGGCGCGCTTCATCTTTCTTACCAGACGGTGCGACAGCCATTTGGACTTCGACCTGGAGCTCGCCAAGTCGGCGTCCGAGGAAAACCCTGTCTACTATGTGCAGTACGCGCACACCCGCCTGTGCAGCATTCTCCGGGAGGCGGCAAAGGCTCAGTTTCCAGCCCCCACTCCAGAGGACGACATCGAGCCGCTCGATCTGCCGGAAGAGATCGGGCTAATCAAGCAACTGGCGCTGTATCCCGAACTGGTGATCGGGGCGGCGCAGGCGCTGGAGCCGCACAGACTCACCACCTATCTGCACGACCTCGCCGCACAGTTTCACGGCTACTATACCCGCCATCGGATTATCTCCGCCGACAGGAATCTTACGCGTGCACGCCTGGCGCTTGTGGCTGCCCTTCGCGTGGTCATGGCCAACGCGCTTAGCTTGCTTGGCGTCTCCGCCCC
>JANGEZ010000307.1:0-7311 GCA_031838355.1 Candidatus Methylomirabilis sp. bin48
CCGTTTGATCCGCCCGGTCATGACGGCATCAGGATGCTTGATGTTCTTGCCTGCCTCGGTAAATACACCATTGGCCAGGAAGTCGGTGATGACGGCGTTGGTCACCTCCGTCCCAAGGTTTCCGGCCAGGGAATCGGGCTCGGTGGCCGATGTCCCCCCGATGCGTTTGGTTTTGTCCTCTGAGGGAGACCGGTCCACGAACGTCTCCACCTGGATCGTTGCGGGAATCTTGACTGGGCTGGGACCCAGAGAAAGCGCCGGGCGATAAGAGATCGCGGTACAGGCGCTGAGAGAGAGCGCAAATGCCAGGACCGCTACCAGTCAGATATAAGTCACGAGCAGACTTGACCCCATTACCCGATCCGATTGCCATTCCTGGCCTTATCATACCGTGGAGAAAGCACAGTCAAACAAGGTGAGGGAAATTAGGGGTCTGTCCCCATTTTTCCATTTTTCAATCGCTCGGGATCGATTCCAGCGCCACCCGTCGCGCCGCTATACACTCCTCGACAACCTGCTTGATCTGGTTGGCCAGCAGACCGATCGTCGGCCGATCCTGCGGTGGAAGCGTCACCAACTGCCGAAGGATCGCCGTTAATCTGGCCTTACGGCCCAGCAACTGTACGGGACAGCCACAGAATCGGCTACTACCCATTGGCGCCCAGGGTTGTCCCACACGCAAAGAGCGTGGTCCGCGCAGGGTCGGCTGCCTTAGGGTCCGCTGAAACTCACCCACAAGGTTGTAAAGCGAGCAGATGAAGATATATGTCGCCTCTGAGGTCCGGCCGGACCGACGGGCGACAAATCAGGGCTGCGGTGAGCTTCCAGCCTCCGGGATCGGCTCCTCCAGTCGCCGGGCGGCGTCAAGTAGGTTGGGCTCGTCGAACGACTTCGCCGTCATCTGGTCCAGGCGGTAAGCCCGGGTGACATGAGCGTTCGCCACCGGCACGCCGATCTCGCCGGGCATCCGGGTGGTCGTCCTGAGGACCACCGACGCCAGCCTGTAAGGCCCGGCGAGCTTTCGGTCGTGAAACATCAGCCCGTAGAACTGCAGGTCGAGCCAGTGCCTCCCAGGCTCGAGCTCGGCCGCGGTCTGGGCCTGGCCGATCGGCTCACCAGCCTTCGAGGCAATGGTCCCGGACAGATGGAACCGCCCCTTCCTTTGCACCTCGATCTCGGCCGAAATGACCAGGCTCCCCTCCCGGAGCGCATCGCGGTAGCGGCCGGTCAGGCGCGCGTGCGGGTTCGCGTACTGGAAGCCGTCGTCAGCCAACTGCACCTCGCCGTTGGCCATGACCACCTCGATCCGGACATTGAACGAGTCGGTCAAGTCCGGTACCTGCGCCTGGGGCATGGTGAAGCGGGCGGCGTAGACACCATCGCCGGTGCGCTCATCGGGCGCCTGACCATCGTCGTGATAGACGACCGTCCCGATCACTCCGAGCACCCCCCCCTCCCACTTCCCGACCTCGCCCTTCACCGACCGGGCGGGCGCCACCATTGCTCCAGGTGTGGTCCCCTCACCCGGCGTCAGCGAGAGAAAGAGGTCCACGGGCGCCGGATGCTGGAAGCTTACCTGGGGTGTCCACGTCGTGATGATTGGGGCGCGGCGATCAAAAGATGGCATCGTACGAGGCGACGGGCTGCCACCTTCTCGGATGAAGTCCGGCTGACCCGCCTTGAGCGGCCAGGAGTCCTCAGGGTAGCGGGCCCGCTCCCGGTAATCCCGCGCCGCCTCTGCCGCCATATCCGGTCCGCCTAGGCTAATGCCCGGCAGCGGTCCAACGGGCATCTGCACCTGCGCACTGGCCGCATCTGAAAAAGCGATGGTCCCTACGGCCAGGATCAGCGCTATCGCGTGTAACAACGAAACTCTCGACATGATTTCGTCTCCCTTCTCTTGGCATCTGCGAGTTGTGCTTCTGCTCAACCGTCCTTGATCACCACGCTTGGTCCGCGGTCTGCGCCAGGGCCGAGCAGGTTGGCCACCCCCAGTACCCCCCGATGATGGTGCCTGGCTGACATGGGGCTGAGCCACAGAGCCAGACACCATCGGCAATCGCAATCCGCTGACCCCATTGACTGCAGTCCTTGCACCCGAAATGGTCCTCGTAGACGGCATCGAAGTTTCGAAACCCGGATGCCTCTTGCTTGAATGAGTTGCTGCATACCCAGGGATTGCTGTACGAGGCCGTCGCCGAGCCGTTACATGCGAATTGCGAGGCATACTGCACCGCCCCATCATCTTCACCATTAAGGCAGGCGCTACTGGCGCGTCCCCGGAAGCCACCGATGAGCCAGACGTTCCTTGCCGGCGCATTGGCGAAGTTCTTGACGTTGACGTCTTCGGTCGTCTTCAGCCAATACGTGGCGTTATCGCAACTTGCGACCCACCAGGCGATATTTCCGCAGACTGAGCCCGAGCCCTGGCAGACGGCATCTGCCAACTGGGAACCACGATGGGCTCCGGCCAGGCTGATGACGTAGGCAATGCGTTGGGCCACCGTGCTCAACGGGTAGCCCATGTAGTTGTAATAGGAGTCGCCGGGGCGGGAGTTGCCGAGGATCGCGTCCATGATCGTCGCGCCCATGCTGTGGGCGATGACGACGAACCGACCCCCTTGGGCATAGCTGTAGGCACAGCGATTCCCACCGTTGTCAGTTCCTCCGTTGGTCGCGTTGACGATCTGCCAGGCTACCGTGCCCCCGGCCGTGGAATCCCACCACGCTACGGTCCCATTGTAGTTTACCACGTAGAAACTGCGCTGATCGTAGGGATACGCCATCATGACGCCGATGGTGCCATCCACGATCCCGGTGGGATCTCTCCAGTAGGCGCGAGCCACGCTCCAATTATAATAACTTTGATTGGTCGTTTGCTTGCCATGGACGAAGATGTAACAGTTCCTCCCATCCCGTGGCAAGGCGGCTTGGGACGATTCCGGGAAGAACCCTGCAAACGCAAGGGCGAGAACGGCGAGAGCGGTCTGATAGCGTCGCATCGTGTCTCCTTTCGAAAGGGTTTTCAGTCCGGCTGTCGAATCTCAGCGTATCAAAAAGAATCGGATCACCGGTTCCTGTGCGCCCTGCGCAATACGTGGGATCTTTTGGAAAGCCGCATCACCCCCCTGCCGCCTTACCATCAGCAGCGCCTCAGACCACAGCAGGCCGTAGCAGCTTCCGACCTCTTTGCCGATGTGAGTACGTTTCCAACTGAGAAACACGTTCGCGACCAGCTTGCTACGTCATCTCTCAAACGCCCTTATAGCCTCACCCCCCCCCGGTCTGTCAAGGAAATAATGGCGAGACTCAACGAGATTAGATGAATAAGCAAGACCTGAAGTGAAATATACTTTATTGTGACTTGCATAGGATGACGATGCCCGGCCCATAAGAATTTCGATGAGCTCAAGGCAGGACTGACTTCAGGGATACTCAGATGTGCTGTACCGGCAAGGCTGACGAGATGACGTCGGTCGCTCCGCTCTCTCGCAATACCCCATGCACCTGCAGTACGCCGGTGGGCATGAAAGTGTGTAGTGAGACCGTGCCACTCATTGACTCGTCATTGCGAGCGACCAACGGGAGCGCAGCAATCCAACTGTTCTGCGTTCCTGGTCTTGACGAACGGTGAGATTGCTTCAGTCGCGGCGCTCCTTCGCAATGACCCGAGAGACTTTCTGGGCAATGACCGACGAGGGAGACGGTTTGGGCAATGACGGCGGTGAGGGGACGTTCGAACCTCTGACGGGCCAGGACGATGGTCTAGACGGTCACATTGCAGCAAAGTAGCAGGGCACGGAGAGGTGTCTCAGGGGAACTGCTGGAGGAAGCGGAGGTCGTTTTCGTGAAAGAGGCGGATATCGTCTATGCCGTACTTGAGCATGGCAACGCGCGCCGGCCCCAGACCGAACGCGAAGCCGGAGTAGCGTGCCGGGTCGTACCCGACGCGCGCCAGGACATTCGGATGGACCATTCCCGCGCCCAGGATCTCGAGCCACCCGCTCTCCTTGCACAGCCGGCAGCCAGTGCCCTTGCAGCGGAAACAATCAATCGACATATCGACGCCCGGTTCGACGAAGGGAAAATAGTCACACCGAAAGCGGATCTTCCGGTCTTTGCCAAACAGGCGCTGAACGAAGGTATACAATGTCCCCTTCAGATCGGCGAAGGTCACGTCCTCATCGACCGCCAGCCCTTCGATCTGGTGAAACTGACTCTCGTGGCTGGCGTCCACCGCCTCGTACCGATAACACGTCCCTGGCACAACAACGCGGATCGGTGGCCTGGTCTGTTCCATGATGCGGATCTGCATCGGCGAGGTGTGCGTCCTGAGCAGCATCGGTTTACCGACCGAGGTGCTTGCCGGATCGATCCAGAAGGTGTCCCACATGTCCCGAGCTGGATGATCCTCTGGAATGTTCAGGGCCTCGAAGTTATAATAGTCCCACTCAACATCAGGCCCCTCAATGACGGCGAAACCCATCTCCGCGAAGATATGGCAGATCTCGCGCATGATCTGCGTCAGGGGATGCAGGCGGCCCAACGTCGGCCGCCGCCCAGGAAGGCTGATGTCGATCTGGTCTGTTGCCAGTACCTCATCACTCGGGATCGATTCCAGAGCCGCCCGCTGGGCCGCAATACGCGCTTCAATCGCTTGCTTAATCTGGTTAGCCAGGAGACCGATCACTGGCCGCTCCTGAGGCGGCAGCGTCACCAATTGCCGAAGGATCGCCGTCAAGCTGGCCTTGCGGCCGAGAAAATGCACGCGCGCCCGTTCGAGCTGGGCCGCGTCCGTGCTCTGCTGAATCTGATCGAGAGCCGCCGCTCTCAGATCCTCCAGCTCCTGCCGCAGCGCCTCCACCTCTCCTCCATAACACAAAGCCCCGACACTGGTCGGGGCATCCCTCAGGCCACAACTACACGATCCTTCGGCCCAGTACTATTCACTTTAGCCGTTCGTGGTGAGCGATTCAACAGGCTCACCATAGGCGTGTCGAATCACACTTACCCTTCGACAGGCTCAGGGTGAACGGTTGGGAGGGCCTAGGTGAACGGCATCGTCCTTAGGCCGCCACCTGCTCCCGCGCGGTCTCCGCCAATTTGTTAAACGTCGATGGATCATGGATGGCCAGATCGGCCAAGGCCTTCCTATCGACAGCCACGCCGGCCTTTTTGAGGCCACCCATCAGAGCGCTGTACGACAGGCCACTCAGGCGCGCCGCCGCATTAATCCGTATGATCCACAGGCTGCGGAAGTCCCGCTTACGAGCCTTACGGTCACGATAGGCGTACTTCCTCGCCCGATCGACCGCCTCCTGCGCGCTCCTGTAGGCCTTACTTCGCTTTCCCCAGAACCCCTCCGCTTCCTTGAGGACCCTGTTCCTACGTTGTCTCGTCTTAAATCCACCTTTTGCGCGTGGCATCCTATTCTCCCAGCCTCCTCGATTAGCCCTGGCCCCCAGCCACTTACTTCGCCAGATAGGGGATCAGGCGCCGCATTCTGGCAGTATCCGCCTTAGACACCAAGTCCGACTGCCGCAGAGTTCGTTTCCGCTTTCTCGATTTACCGGTCAGCAAGTGGCTCTTCGCCGCTTTGTGACGTGCAACTTTGTTCGTTCCCGTCACCTTGAACCGCTTGGCCGCTCCTTTGAGGGTCTTGATCTTCGGCACCGTCGCTCCTCTCTATCAATGCTTGGGGGTGAGGATCATCACCATGTTCCGACCCTCCTGCCTGGGGCGCTGCTCGATCATGGCGGCCTCTTTGAGCGCCTCTGCGAAGCGGTCCAAGAGCACCTTCCCGCGATCGATATGAACCATTTCCCGTCCTCGGAACATCATGGTTATTTTGGCCTTATTGCCCTCCTTCAAGAAGCGCTCGGCGTGCTTGGCCTTAAACTGAAAATCGTGATCCTCGGTCTTAGGCCGGAGCTTGATCTCTTTGATCTGGACGACCGTCTGCTTCTTTCTTGCTTCCCGTACCTTCTTGCTCTGCTCGTACCGATACTTCCCGTAGTTCATGATCCGGCAGACAGGTGGCTTAGCGTCCGGCGCCACTTCTACCAGGTCGAGCGAGAGTTTCTGGGCAGCATCAATGGCTTCCTGAATCGGCAGGATGCCAAGTTGCGCCCCCTCTGCACTGATCACCCTCACCTCTTTGACCCGAATCCGATCATTCACCCGAACACTTCTACTGATGGACGCTCCCTCCTTCATGTTGAGCCAGCCCGGTAGCCTTCACGCCTGGCTTGAGTTCCTCTTGGATCGCGGCTACGAATCCCTCGATCGGCATAACGCCCAAATCTCGCCCGCCGCGCTTTCGCACCGAGACGGCGTCTAGTGTACTCTCTTTTTCTCCTACCACAAGAATATATGGGATCTTCTGCACTTCGGCATCTCGAATCTTATAGCCGACCTTCTCGTTACGCACGTCCACTTCCGTACGCACCCCTGTCGCTCTTAGCCGGCCGGAGACCTGCTGGGCGTATGGCTGGAAGCGATCTGCCACCGGTACCAGCCGGACCTGCACCGGCGCAAGCCAGACTGGAAAGGCGCCTGCATGGTGCTCTATCAACACCCCAAAAAAACGTTCCATCGATCCGAGAACCGCGCGATGGACCATGAAGGGTCGATGCGGCCGGTTATCCTCCCCGACATAGGTGATGTCGAAGCGTTCCGGTAGGTTAAAGTCGAACTGAACCGTCGTGCACTGCCACGAGCGGCCCAGCGCATCTTTCACCCGCAGATCGATCTTCGGCCCATAGAAGGCGCCGCCGCCCTCGTCGATCTGATACGAGAGCCCAGCCTGAAGGGCCGCCTGGCGCAGCGCTTCGGTCGCGTCATTCCAGAGCTTCAGGTCCCCAATCGCCTTCTCCGGCCGGGTGGCAATGTAGGCGTCATACCTATCAAAACCAAAGGCGCCGAGGAACGCGACGCTGAAATTAACGGCGCGGGCCACCTCGTCCACCATCTGCGCCGGCGTGCAGAAGATATGCGCGTCGTCTTGCGTAAACCCCCGAACGCGCAGGAGCCCATGCAACACGCCAACGCGCTCGAAGCGATAGACCGTTCCCAGCTCGGCGAACCGCACCGGCAGCTCTCGGTAGCTCCTGACCTTGGACTGAAAGATCTTGATATGGAAGGGGCAGTTCATCGGCTTGACGTAATAGTCATTCCCTTCCATCTCCATTCTCGGATACATGTACTCCTGGTAGAAGTCAAGATGGCCGCTGGTCTCCCACAACTTCGCCCGGCCGATGTGCGGCGTAGAGACGAGATCGTAGCCGTTGTTGAGGTGCTCCTGACGCCACA
>JANGEZ010000308.1:0-5003 GCA_031838355.1 Candidatus Methylomirabilis sp. bin48
ATCCTCCGAACGATTCCCGGCCTGAGCAGCGCCGAGTTCCTCCGGTACGGGTCGATCCATCGCAACACCTTCATCGCCGCGCCGGCGCTACTCCAGGAGACGATGCAGTTTAAAGGCGATCCGGGGATCTTGCTTGCGGGACAACTTACCGGGGTGGAGGGGTACCTGGAATCGGCCGGGAGCGGACTCTTGGCTGGGGTCAACGCGGTTCGATTCCTCCGAGGTGAGGCCCCGGTTGCGCTCCCTCCGACCACCGCACTCGGGTCCCTCATCCATCACATTTGCCACGCCGACCCCCGCACCTTCCAGCCGATGAATGTGAACTTCGGCCTGCTACCACCCCTCGATGTACCAGTCCGGGCCAAGCGCGAAAGGCGGCAGGCCATGGTTGCCCGCGCCCTCCGCGACCTGCCTGGTCTGACCTCCCGAACACTGCTTTAGGTAACTGGCTCAAAACTCAAATCGGCTGGCCTCCCGCATTCGAGACATCCATATCCAGCGGGTTCGTCGCTCGATTTTGCCTTGATCTTTCGGCTCATTCCTCGTATCGTACCGTAAAGAAGTGGAAGAAGGTTGGGAGGATGCTGGAATCGATTGAGGCGTACCTGTTATATCTTCAGGCGGAGCGAGCGGCTTCCCCTCACACGTTAAAGAACTATGCGATCGACTTGCAGCAGTTCCGGACGTTTCTCAGGGCTAGCGAATTCCCGCAGTCGGAACCTGTCGTGAGCGGTTCGACTGGGCTCACCACAGGCTTAGCCGAACGATCTGCCGTGAGCAGAGTCGAACGAGGGGATACCTTGCGCCGGGCCATTGAGCCGGCTGAGATCGACTCGCTGGCGATCCGGGCCTTCGTGGCGGATCTGCATAGGAGGGGGATCGCCCGAAGTAGTGTCGCGCGGAAGCTTGCGACTCTGCGATCATTCTTCCGGTACCTGTGCCGGGAGGGTGTGCTGCAGGCGAATCCGGCGAAGCTTGTGCCGACTCCAAAACTGCCAAAACGGCTTCCCGCGTATCTTTCCGTAGACGAGGTCGATCGCCTCCTGGTGTCGCCCAGCGATGAGGATCCCGCGGGCGCCCGCGATCTGGCGATCCTCGAACTCTTCTACGCCTCGGGTATCCGATTGAGCGAGCTTACGGGGTTGGATGTGCGGGACATGGACATTCGGGAAAGTCTTGTTCGGGTAAGAGGCAAGGGGAATAAGGAGCGGATTGTCCCGGTGGGGTCGAAGGCCATCGCCGCCCTGAGGCGCTATCTCGGCTGGCGGAGCGAGCTGGTGCAGGGGTCGAAGCGGGCAATGCCCGAGCCACTGGCGTTGTTTCTCAACCGCCAGGGCGGCCGCTTGAGCCAACGGGGCGCCGCTCGAATCGTATTGAAATACCTGAATCGGAGCGGTTTGGGGCCGAAGATCACACCACACGGGCTGCGTCATAGCTATGCCACGCATCTGCTTCAAGCAGGGGCCGATCTCCGGGCGATTCAGGAGCTGCTGGGTCATTCACGCCTCTCGACTACCCAACGGTATACGCACCTGAATCTGGATCACCTGATGGAGGTCTATGATAAAGCGCATCCGCGAGCCTAGAAGAAGGGTAAAGGGTGTTGGTAGAGGGTATAGGGTAAATGATCCATTAGCCGGTGGCGAGTCGTGGTGCGCAGCTTCAAAGAACTGGTTGTCTGGAAGCGAGCCTACGAATTAGTGTTAGAGGTCTACTCGTCCACTGGCCATTTTCCTCGATCGGAGACATTTGGGCTTATGGGTCAGATGAGAAGAGCCGCAGTTTCGATCGTTTCAAACATTGCCGAGGGATACGGGCGCGGTCACCGCGGCGAGTACGTGCAGTTTCTGAGAATGGCCTATGGTTCTACCGACGAACTTGAAACTCAACTCATGCTCTCCAAAGATCTCGGATATCTCAGTAACGAGAAGTATGAACGAGGGTCCAACCTTCTTCTGGAAGTTCAGAAGATGCTTGGTTCCATGCTCCGCAGGTTTGATTCGGAATCACAAGAGCGCCAGCGATGAGGAAAGCAAAATCTGAAATGATCTCCCTCAACCCTCAACCCTCTACCCTCTACCCTAGAATACGCAGTACGACGATCCTGGCGGTGCGGCATAAGGGGAGGGTGGTGGTGGCCGGGGACGGACAGGTCTCCTTCGGCGGAACGGTGATGAAGCACACTGCGCGGAAGGTCCGTCGGATGTGGAACGATCGGGTGGTTACCGGCTTTGCCGGCGCCGCCGCCGATGCGTTTGCCCTCTTTACCAAGTTCGAGGCCAAGCTGGAGGAGTACGGCGGCAACCTGCCGCGCGCTGCGGTTGAGCTGGCGAAAGATTGGCGTACCGACCGGGCCCTCCGCCGATTAGAGGCACTTTTGGTGGTGGTCGATAAGGAGCATACGCTGGTCATCTCCGGGACGGGGGATGTCATCGAGCCCGACGACGGGGTGATCGGCATCGGCTCCGGAGGCCCATACGCGGTTGCCGCGGCGAGGGCCCTTGTAGGCTTCTCAGAGCTTGACGCGAGAAGGATCGCTGAGGAGGCGATGAAGATTGCCGCCTCAATCTGCGTCTATACCAACGACACGATCACGATAGAAGAATTATGAAAACGTACGAGGTGCGATGAGAGACCGATGGAACAGTTGACACCGCGACAGATCGTGGCCGAACTCGATAAATATATCATCGGTCAAAAGGACGCAAAGCGGGCTGTAGCCATTGCGCTGCGCAATCGGTGGCGGCGGCAGAGGCTGCCGGAGGATCTGCGTGATGAGGTTGCGCCGAAGAACATCATTATGATCGGCCCGACCGGCGTGGGCAAGACAGAGATCGCCCGCCGCCTGGCCAAGCTGGTGGATGCCCCATTCATCAAGGTGGAGGCCAGCAAGTACACGGAGGTGGGCTACGTAGGACGCGATGTTGAATCGATGGTGCGTGACCTGACTGCGCTGGCGGTGGATATGGTGAAGGAGGAAAAGACCAAGGCAGTACAGGAGCGGGCGCGGGAGTTAGCGGAGGAGCGACTTCTGGACCTGCTCCTTCCTGTTGGCAGGGTGGCGACGACGCCGGGCGTCGAGCAAACCTCTGATGCGGGCGCAATAACCTCTGCTGCCGAGACTCGTGAGAAGCTTAGGAAGCGGCTGCGCGAGGGGAAACTGGATGACCGTACCGTAGAGCTGGAGGTCAAGGATCGAGGCACACCGATGGTGGAGATCTTCAGCAACTCCGGCATCGAGGAGATGGATATCAACGTCAAGGAGATGCTGGGGAACCTCATGCCCCAGCGGGCCAAACGACGCAAGGTCAAGATCCGGGAGGCCCAGCGGATCCTCGCCCAGGAAGAGGGCGATAAGCTCATCGACATCGACGATGTAAGATCAGAGGCGGTCCGTAGGGTCGAGGATTCCGGGATCATCTTTCTGGACGAGATCGACAAGATCGCCGGCCGCGAGTCGTCGCATGGGCCGGATGTCTCGCGCCAGGGGGTGCAACGCGACCTTCTGCCGATTGTCGAGGGGTGCACGGTTACCACCAAATACGGCCTGGTGCGGACCGATCACGTCCTGTTCATTGCGGCCGGGGCGTTTCATGTCACCAAACCGTCCGATCTGATCCCAGAGTTGCAGGGACGTTTTCCGCTGCGCGTGGAGCTGGCGAGCCTTACGCAGGACGACTTCGTCCGGATCCTCACGGAGCCGCGGAATGCCTTGATCAAGCAGTATGTCGCCCTGCTGGAGACAGAGGAGGTGAGGCTGGACTTTTCGGAGGACGCTGTGCAGGAGATCGCCGCCATTGCCAGTACCGTCAACCAGGCAACCGAGAATATCGGCGCCCGCCGGCTCTACACCATTCTGGAGCGGCTGCTGGAGGAGATCTCGTTTGAGGCGCCTGCCATGCAAGGCGCACGGGTCGATATCAACGCAGCCTATGTCCGGGAGCGGCTTCAGGAGATCGTGAAGAACGAGGATCTGAGTCGTTATATCCTGTAAGTCAGCTATCAACTATCGGCTATCAGCGGTTAGCTATCGGGTGAAACATTGCAAGCAGCGGAGTGGGTGGTGGATCAGCGGAAGCGGTCGGATGTCCAGCGCGGGATCGATAAGGCGAACATCCTGATAGAGGCGCTCCCATACATCAAAGCCTTTGCCGGCAAGGCTGTTGTGATCAAGTATGGCGGCGCGGCCATGACTGATGAAGCGCTGAAGCGATCGGTGGCGCTGGACATCATCCTGATGCGGTACGTCGGGATGCAGCCGGTCGTGGTGCATGGCGGCGGCCCGGAGATCACGCGGGCGATGGAACGAGCGGGTCTGACGCCAACCTTTGTCGGCGGATTGCGGGTGACTGATCAAGAAACAATGAAGATCGTCGAGATGGTGCTGGTTGGCCAGATTAACCAGGCGCTGGTGGCGCTCATCAATAGCAGCGGCGGGTCAGCCGTTGGTCTCTCAGGCAAGGACGGTGGGTTGATCCAGGCGAAGAAGGCCGGCCCAGTGGCGGCCACTGAGCCTTTAGTGGGCCCAGTCGAACCAGAGGTCGATCTGGGGTTCGTGGGCGAAATTGTAGCCGTGGATGAACGGATCCTCCGTGCCCTCGAACGCGATAGATTCACGCCGGTGGTGGCCCCGACTGGCGTAGATGAGGCTGGGGTGACGTATAACATCAATGCCGACCTGGCGGCCGGCGAGATCGCGTCAGCTCTTCAAGCGGAAAAGCTTGTCCTCCTGACCGATACCGACGGCATCCTGGATAAGGATGGCGCCCTCATTCCCACGTTGAGCAGGAAAGAGGCGGAACGGCTTATTGCTGATGGCGTTATTTCGGGGGGGATGCTGCCCAAGGTCCAGGCCTGTCTCGCCGCCCTTGATAATGGGGTGAGGAAAACCCACATCGTGAACGGCACCATCCCGCATGCCCTTCTGCTGGAGATTTTCACGTCAGAGGGGGTAGGCACGGAGATCATTAGCTAAGGGTGCGAAGTCAAAATCCCCCCAACCC
>JANGEZ010000309.1:0-2753 GCA_031838355.1 Candidatus Methylomirabilis sp. bin48
ATGCGATGACGTTCGCGGAGGCCGCCGAGATGTTCGAGCGCTCCGATTACGACGTCCATGAACTGTTCCACGTGGCCAATCGTCTCCGGCTGAATCAGTTCGGCAACCGGATTCATCTGTGCAGCATCATCAACGCCAAGAGCGGCGCCTGTCTGGAGGATTGCGGCTTCTGCAGTCAGTCTGTCCTTCACGCCACCCGGATCCCGAGTTATGGTGTGGTATCTGTCGACGAGATGGTCGGGGCCGGCAGAAAGGCCAGGACGGACGGCGCCTCTGCGCTTGGGGTCGTCACCGCCGGCCGCGGCTATGCCGCCGCATCGGCGGATTTTCGTCAGCTTGTCGAGGGGATCCGGGCCATCGCGCAGGACGGCTGGGTAGAGGGCCACGCCTCCCTCGGCATCATGGGTGACGAGGAGTTTCGACAGCTCAAGGCGGCCGGCCTCACAACGTTCAACCATAACCTGGAGACCGGCCGCTCCTACTTTCCGAAGGTCTGCACGACCCACACCTATGACGAGCGGGTGCGTACCATCAAGGCCGCCAAGGCTGCCGGGATCAGGGCTTGCAGTGGGGGGATCATTGGAATGGGGGAGGAGCCGACACATCGCGCCGAGCTCGCCTTTGCCCTCAAAGAGCTGGACGTAGACGAGGTTCCCCTGAACTTCCTGGTCTCCGTGGACGGAACGAGACTGAAGCAGGTGACCCCTCTAGCCCCCCTGGAGATTCTCAAGGTGATCGCGCTCTTCCGCTGGATCCTCCCGACCAAGAATATCTTTATCTGCGCCGGCAGAGCGCATCTGGGCGACCTGCAATCGATGATCTTTTTCGCCGGCGCGAGCGGGATGATGGTCGGCGACTTCCTCACGACTAAGAATCGAAGCGTGAGCGACGATCTCAAGATGGTCCGGGATCTTGGGCTCGACTTTGGTGGTCCCCTCTTTGCCTCGGAGCGCCAGGACGCCACCGCTTCGATACGCCTCGCTACAGGCGCTGCCGTCTGATCCTCGCCATGGCCTCTCGCAGCCATCGGCTTCAGCAGGACGACAAACGATACGTCTGGCACCCGTTCACGCAGATGCAGGACTGGCTGCAGGAGCGCCACCCGATCATTGAGCGGGGCGAGGGAAGCACTCTCATCGACGTAGACGGGCGTCGCTATCTGGACGGGATCTCTTCGCTCTGGGTGACCGTCCACGGCCACCGCAACGCAGCGATCGACCGGGCCATTCGCGCCCAACTCGGCAAGGTCGCCCACACCACCTTCCTGGGGCTGTCTCATCCGCTCGCCATTGAACTCGCCAAAGAACTCGTCCGGATCGCCCCGGAAGGGCTCACCAAGGTCTTTTACTCCGACAACGGCTCGACCGCCGTCGAGATCGCGCTCAAGATGGCGTTTCAGTACTGGCAGCAGCGGGGCGGGGCCTTTGCCCACAAGAGACGGTTCATCGCCTTGCAAGAGGCGTATCATGGCGACACGCTGGGCGCGGTCAGCGTCGGCGGGATCGATCTGTTCCACCAGCTCTACCGGCCGCTCCTCTTTCCGATCTGGAGGGTCCCGTCGCCATACCGGGCGCCGTGGGATCGCTCCCGACGACCTGATCCGCTGAAACGATTGGAGTCGCTTCTGAAGCGATCCCACGATCAGGTGGCCGGCCTGATCATGGAGCCGCTGATGCAGGGCGCCGCGGGGATGCTGCCTTCGCCGCCGGGCTTCCTCAAGGCTGTACGATCGCTCTGTTCGCAGTACAACGTCCTGCTGATCCTGGACGAGGTCGCCACCGGTTTTGGCCGGACCGGGACGATGTTTGCCTGCGAACAGGAGGATGTTGCGCCGGACCTGCTCTGCCTGGCAAAGGGGCTGACCGGAGGATACCTGCCGTTGGCGGCAACGCTGGCGACACAGCAGATCTTCGACGGATTCTGCGCCCCGTATGCGGAGAAGAAAGCCTTCTTTCACGGACATAGCTACACCGCCAACCCGCTGGCCTGCGCTGCTGCCCTCGCCAACCTCGAATGCTTTCAGCGGGAGAGGACGCTCAAGCGACTGCAGCCAAAGATCGCCCTGCTTCGTCGAGAACTCAATCCGCTCCGGCCGCTGCCGCACGTGGGCGACATCCGACAGGTGGGGTTTATGGTCGGGATCGAGCTGATGCGTGACCCGGCCCGAGGAGAGCCATACCCATACGAGGCCAAGACCGGGATTCGAACGACCCTGGAGGCGCGACGACGGGGGCTGATTATCCGGCCTCTGGGCAACGTCATCGTCCTGATGCCGCCGCTGTCGATCTCCCGGAGCGATATCGTCAAGATGGTGCGCATTGTCGGCGATGCCATTAGAGCTGCAACGGAGCAATGAAAGCCGTAAGACGTACAGGGCTGTTTGTCACCGGGACCGATACCGGCGTCGGGAAGACGCTGATCACGGCCGGGCTGGCCTATGCTCTGCGGGTCCTGGGGATCGATGTCGGGGTGATGAAGCCGGTCGAGACCGGCTGCCCCACCAGGGCTGGGCGGCTGCGACCGCTGGATGCCTTGACGCTTCGTGAGGCTGCGGAATCGCGGGATGCCCTCGACCTGATCAATCCGTACCGTTTCCATGAGCCCCTTGCCCCGATGGTGGCGGCCGAGCGGTCCAGGCGACGCATCGATGTCGGGCGACTGGAAGAGCGGTTCGCTCGTCTGGCCGATCGGCATTCGGTGGTCCTGGTCGAGGGCGCCGGCGGCCTGCTGGTCCCCATTACCGAAGAGACGTC
>JANGEZ010000310.1:0-2597 GCA_031838355.1 Candidatus Methylomirabilis sp. bin48
AGCCGCGAGGAGATTGATGCGCTCTGCAAGGCGATGGGAGGTGGGCGATGACGGATGAGGTGCGGGGGGATGGGGGGATTTCATGCGGGCCAAGTGCCACAGGCGAGAACGAGGGGGTAGGCGTCACGGGACTGATGTTCGAGGAGCCACTCCTGTTTGATCAAGGGTCCCATGGTCGGCGCGGCTGTACGCGTCCTGAGTGCGACGTCCCGGAGCTGAAGGCTGAGCGGCTGCTGCCTAAAAAGCTTCTCCGGCACGACATTCCCGGTTTCCCCGTACTGTCAGAAGTCGAGGTAGTCCGGCATTTCACGCGGCTATCGCAATGGAATTACGGAGTCGATACGGGCTTCTACCCCTTGGGCTCCTGCACGATGAAATACAACCCGAAGATCAACGAGGAGGTGTGGCGGCTGCCCGGCTTCTCCTGCGCGCACCCGTACCAGCCGGAGGGCCTGACCCAGGGCGCCTTGGAGCTGATGTATGAGCTGGAGCAGTTCCTGGCTGAGGTGAGCGGGATGGACCGGGTATCACTCCAGCCGGCCGCCGGCGCCCAGGGGGAGATCCTGGGCATGATGCTGATCCGGGCGTACCTGGAATCGAAGGGGAGTCCACGGAAACGGGTCCTGGTCCCTGACTCCGCCCATGGCACCAATCCCGCGAGTTCCGCCATCTGTGGCTACGAGGTGCTACAGATCAAGTCCGGCCCGAACGGCCGCTTGGACCCACAGGTCGTGGCCAACGCGATGGACGAGGACGTGGCCGCCATCATGGTTACGAATCCCAATACCCTTGGGCTATTCGAGGACCAGATCGCCGAGATCGCCAGGATCGTTCACGCCAAGGGCGGGCAGGTCTACTGCGACGGCGCCAACCTGAATGCCATCATCGGGATATCGAGACCGGGCGACACGGGGATCGACGTGCTGCACTTCAACCTGCATAAGACGTTTGCCGTCCCGCACGGAGGCGGCGGTCCGGGCGCGGGTCCGGTGGGTCTCAAAGCGCATCTCGCGCCATTCATGCCGGTCCCGGTCATCGAGAAGAAGGGGAAGCGATTTGTCCTGAATGAGGACCTGCCGTTAAGTGTCGGCAGGGTGCGTGCCTTCTACGGAAACTTCGCCGCGCTGGTCCGGGCCTACGCCTATATCCGTTCGCTGGGTCCATCGGGACTGCGCCGCGTGGCCGAGGTGGCCGTGATCAATGCCAATTACATCATGAGCCAGCTCAAGGATTATTACCATCTGCCGTACGACAAACACTGCAAACACGAGTGCGTCTTTTCCGACGCGCGTCAGCTTCCGCATGGGGTCCAAACCCTGGACATCGCCAAGCGATTGATGGATTACGGCTTTCATCCGCCAACCATCTACTTCCCCCTGATCGTCAAGGGGGCCATGATGATCGAGCCGACCGAAACCGAGAGCAAGGAGACGCTGGATCAGTTCATCGCCGCCATGAAGCGAATCGCCGAGGAGGCCGAGTACCACCCGGAGCTGGTCCGGTCCGCCCCGCACAAGACCAAGGTCTCGCGGCTTGACGAGGTGAAGGCCGCCCGCCAGCCGAATCTACGCTGGAAAGGGAAGATATCAGGAGAAGAGGGCGGAAGTTGAGAGGAGAGTAATCTCAGTAATTTCCCTAGAAAATAGCATTCAGCAATCAGCGCTCAGCTTCAGATAAACCCCCCTGACCCCCCTTTCAGAAAGGGGGGAATCTTACTGATACGCCTCCTTCCCTCCCCCTTTCGTAAAGGGGGATTGAGGGGGTTTTCATCGGCCGTGGTGCGGTCGCATGGGGTGTTGCTCAGCAATGACGCAACCGATGGCGCTTTGGCCTTTGGAAATCGTGCCTTTTGACGTATGCCGCTCGCAGGCAGTATCAGATACCGAGTTTTCGGAACATGTCATCTGCATCATCGCAGACGACCAGATCACGTCCGGTCTCGGAAGCTTCGAATGTCCGTTTCGTGGTTGCTGTCGGAACGACGACATCGAATGGAAGTCCGTCACGAAGTTCAACTTGCCTGTAGAAAATCGTGATGGCTTGCGTTGTATTCAGGCCCAATCGGTGAAAGACGGATTCGGCGCGGTTTTTCAGGTCTGGTTCCAAGCTGGCCCGTACCATTGCGGTCTTGCTCATAATATCACCTCCATTTCCTCAAAGCCTTGTAGCGCAATTGGGGTACAGACGCAAGTCGTCTTTTCCTGCTAACGACTTCGACCTCAGCAGCGAATGACGTGAGGCCGCTACAGTGAACGGTCAAGCCGCTCGGCCGGTTGATTGCTTGCAGACCCGAATCAGGGCCCACCTTCCTGGGGTAGTTGGGTGAGGATTCGATCGGCCTCCTCGAACTGGAACTCATTCAGAACCTGGATACCCGCTTGCCGGAGGAGGGCTGCGGTGACGCCTTGCCCTGGAACTCGTCGGGAAGTAAACGTGCCGTCGTATATGAAGGACGTGCCACAGGATGGGCTACCCTCTTTGAGGACCGCGACCCGAATCGACTCCCGTCGAGTATATTCGAGAGCCTGGGCCGCACCGGCGACGAAGAAGGCGGAGACATCACGGCCGTTCATATCGAGGACCCTTCCCATGCCCGA
>JANGEZ010000311.1:0-2947 GCA_031838355.1 Candidatus Methylomirabilis sp. bin48
AGACGCCTGGCGAATCTTTCCAGCCTCCGGCCTCATCTATAGAGTAGCGTGAACGTTAGGGCATAAATGGTGGGCTATTGGTGGATTGGTTTCACCTCATTGGTGAGGAAGGTGTTGGATAAGAGCGGCGAGGGCAAGGGCTGGCTCGGGGCCCTGATGTTAGAGAAAGCGAATCCTTCAGGCAATCCCTCGCATCTCAAGAAGTGATAGCAGAGGAAAGGAGGTGCAAGCGCCGAGCTTGAGGGTCAAGGAACCGAAGATGTCGCGATCAACAGAAGAGAACAACACGTACACAGGAGGAAAACCGGTGAAACATCGAAGCATTATCGCATTGACCATGATCGGTGGGCTAGCCTTTATCGCGCTGCTGGGGGCCGGTCGCGCCTCCGAAGCGGCGCAGACGAAGATCACTCTTCAACGCTCTCAAGGGGTCGAACGTGGCAGCGGCGAGGCGGTGATTACCGACAGCGCTCTTACTATCCGCGTGAAGGACCTCAAGCCCGACTCCGCGTATACCGTCTGGTACGTGAACATGGAGACGAAGCACGAGATGGCCGGCGTCGGACCATCCCCTTACATGTTCAAGACCGACAAGAAGGGGGTAGCGACCTTCAAGGCGAAGCTCGATGCGCAACCCTTTGGCAAGTGGCAGATGCTGGTGATCATCCGTCATCCGAGCGGCAATCCTCAGGATATGGAGCACAAGGAGGATGCGCTGTGGGCGCCGCTGACCGCGCCTGCAGGGAAGGCGCCCGCGAATCCCTGCGCCGCCAAATAGACAGAGTGACACGCATCTCCTTGATCTAACCGCACCAGGGGCGGCCTCGAAGAGACCGCCCCTGGCTTCAGGTCGAGGGGGGGCTCCTGACTGATCCTGGAGTCCGCTACGTTGTGGACATCTGGAGGGAAGAACCATGCGAACCATTGTAGAATACAGCACCCATAAGCGGGCTCTCAACGCCTATCCGCGCAGGATCGTATCCTCGCCCTTCCCTGGCCGTTGCTGTCCTTCCGCCACGGCACAGGTGGGAGAGGTTCAGGAGGAGCTGGGCAGGCCCTTCGTCTACCACCGCTGTAGAATCTGCGGCTTTACGGTCCGCCGCTTCGCGTCCCGCGCAGAGGTCTTGGAGGAGATCCGGAGTTGGAGAAGGGAGGCGAACCCTCTCCCCGAGGCTGGCGCGGCGTAAAGGGTATCGGAGAAAGTAAAAAGGGAGGTTACTTCAGTATCGTCTGGTTTCTGTTTTCATTTGCAGCAGCGCTTTCCGGAGGAGCTGAATCTCCTCCGGCAGAGCTCACGCGACCGCTGAGAGCGGAAAGGGAGGAGACACGATGCCAACGGTGAAGCTGATCACTGAGGAGGAAGCGACTGGACGTGTGCTGGAGATCTACGACGAGATCAAGAAAACCTATGGAATGCCATTTGTGCCGAATGCCTATAAGGCCATGGCGGTTTACCCGGAGTTCCTGGAGGCACAATGGCAGAAGATCAAAGCCTTGCGTGCGGGCGGAGAGGTTTCCGCTCGGGAGAAGGAACTCATCGCCCTGGCTGTTTCCGCCACAAACGGGTGCGACTACTGCATCAACGCCCACACGGCAATCCTGAAGCGTATGGGCATCTCCGACCGGGCTATCGTCGAGGCGATGGCCGTGGTGGACCACTATAACGGGATCAACGCCTTCCTTGAGGGGCTTCAGATTGAGAGCGACATCAAGCCATAGGAGGTCTCGAGAGGAGCGCAACGGCGCGGACCTGTGACCATGGCTGAGCGAACGTCGCGATCGTCCTGTCGAGCCTTGAACTGAAGGTTCGGGTTCCCCGACTGCCCTCAGTCTAGTCCTTCTGTTCCACGCGACATCGCCTTCCTCAGCCCCTGCCCTCGAAGGGCCTGTGAATCCTCGGCGTCATTCTTTGCATCTCAAGAACGACACCACGAAAGGAACGAGAGATGGATCCATTGATTAGCGTCTGGCCCTTCTTCAGCCGATATGGCTACGCCATCCTCTTCTTCGGGATCGCGCTAGAGAACGCCGGTCTCCCGCTGCCCGGGGAGGTCTTGCTCTTCGCCATGGGGTTCTTGTCCTCCAGCGGTGCGTCTGCGTTCCCCGTGGTGATTGCCTTGGGGACGGCCGGCGCCGTGGTGGGCGATAGCCTTGGTTATCTCCTTGGTCGTCTGGGTGGAGACCGGCTGCCCAGGCTCTACTGCAGGATGACGATGGGGTCCACAGAATGTGTCAGAAAGACGCACGAGTACTTCACGAGGCGTGGCGGAGGCCTCACCGTCGCCTTCGCCCGATTCGTGGTCGGCGTCCGGGCCTTCGCGGCTCCGATGGCCGGCGCCACCGGGATGGCGTATCCTCATTTCCTGGCCTACGATGCGCTGGGGGCGCTCCTCTGGGCGACCCTTACCGCAACAGCCGGGTATTTCTTTGGAAGCCGCTGGGAACGGCTTTTGGCCGGCTACCGCTGGTCCTACGGCTTCATCCTGCTTGGCGTCCTACTCGTTGCTTTGGGGTATGTGCTCATGAAATCTCAGCGGCGGCGCCGATATGGGCCTGCGTCGAACTTTTAAGGAGGAGTGAGCATGGCGACGTTTCGCGGTGAGCGCCGGGCCTTCGGGCGACCGGGCATCGAGCCCAGATGGACCCATGGGAGCAAGGACGGGGTAGGAACCCCCTATGCGGCCTCCAGTGGTATTTGGTTCACCCTCTGGAATGGTATAATCACCGAGGTCTATTATCCCACCGTGGATCGACCACAACTCCGAGACCTTCAGTACCTCATCACTGACGGGGAGGGCTTTTTCCATGAGGAGAAGCGCCACCTCCGCTCCAGGGTGGAACGCCTGTCGTCCCATGCCCTCGGCTACCGCATCACCAATGCCGATCCCGAGGGGCGGTACTCCATCAGCAAAGACGTGATTACCGATCCGCACCTTCCCTGCGTCCT
>JANGEZ010000312.1:0-8869 GCA_031838355.1 Candidatus Methylomirabilis sp. bin48
GACGTGGCCTTTTCCCGCCTGATGTGTTGTTCTCGAGTAGAGAGCGTGAGGACATAGCCCACCCTCCCGACCTTGTCCTCGGTCTGTCCAACAAGGCGACCCGGCATACTGCGGAGGTAGGCTTCTTTCGAGGCAAAGAAGCCAAGGTAGGGGCCGCCGAAGTTCAGGTGGTTCCCGAACGCCTGGCCCTCTCCCACGACAATGTCCGCCCCACACTCGCCGGGGGATCGGATGATGCCGAACGACACCGGCTCAGCCACAGCCACGACCAGGAGTGCCCCGACGCGATGAGCGGCCTCTGCGAGCTCATCTAACGACTCCAGGACTCCGAAGAAATTCGGGCTCTGGACCACAACGGCGCAGGTATGGTCAGACAGCGCTGCCTTCACCTTTTTCAGGTCGGTCGTCCCCTGATCCCTGTAGGGAATCTCGTGCAGGTGGAGGCCAAGCTTGCTCACGTAGGTGCGAGATACCATTCGGTACTCCGGGTGCACGGCCATGGGCAGCACCACCTCCCGGCGGCCGTTGATCCTGTGAGCCATCAGGATCGCCTCGGCCAGAGCGCTGGAACCATCATACATCGATGCGTTTGCCACCTCCATGCCGGTGAGCTGACAGATCAGCGTCTGGTACTCGTAGATCGCCTGAAGCGTACCTTGCGACAGCTCCGGCTGGTACGGCGTATACGCGGTGTAGAACTCCGATCTGTACACCAGGTGGGAGACAGCGGCAGGGATGAAGTGATTGTAGGCGCCTGCCCCCAGGAAGGAGGAGTATTGATCCACGTCTGCGTTCTTGCCGGCCAACCCCTTCATGTGCTTTCGCAGCCCGGTCTCGGACAGCGGCGGCGCCAGATTCAGCCCCCGCTTTAGCCTGAGCTTCTGGGGGATGTCGGCAAACAGCTCCTCGCTCGACCGGACGCCAATGGCATCCAGCATCGCGCGGCAGTCGGCCTCCGTGTTCGGGATGTACTGCATCAGTGATCCTCCGCCGCCAGATAGGCCCTGTACTCCTCAGCGGTCATCAGATGCTCCAGCTCTTTGGGATCAGCGAGCTTGACTACGAGCATCCATCCCCGTCCGTAGGGGTCGGCATTGATCTGCTCCGGATTCGATTCGAGCGAGGAGTTGACCTCGATCACCTCAGCGGTCAGCGGACAGTACAGGTCGGAGACCGCCTTCACCGACTCCACGACGCCGAACGTCTCCATCTGACGCAACACTCTCCCGACCTGTGGCAGTTCCGCGAACACGATGTCGCCGAGTTGGCTCTGGGCGAAGTAGGTGATCCCGATACGTCCCCGATCCCCCTCAACCTTGACCCATTCATGCGCTTTCGTATAATGCAGCCCCTCAGGAACCATGGTCACCTCCAACGGCGGTTCAGAGTTGATAGTTCATAGTTCATGGTTCGTAGTTAGTAACTGAAGAAAGAGCAACCAAGTAATCCAAGGCGATGCGTGAGAAAAGCGACAATGGCCTCGGCGTCAGCTTCCCTTTGCGGCGAGACATCTATGAACTCTGAACTATGAACGCCTCTACTTCTCGCGCTTGTAGAAAGGAGTTCGAACAACCCTCGCGGCTACAGTCTGGCCCCGGATCATGATGTCAAACTCGGTTCCGATGGCCGCGTACTGCACCGCCACATATCCTAGCCCGATGTTCTTCCCGAGTGAGGGCGCGGGGCCGCCGCTGGTGACCTCGCCGATCGGCTGACTGTCCTTAACGATAGCATAGTGGGGACGGGCGATCCCCCGGCCACACATCTCAAACCCTATCAGCTTTCGGCTGATCCCATCCGCCTTCTGCCGCGCAAGCGCCTCACGGCCGATGAACTCACCCTTCTCTAGCTTCACGATCCAGCCGAGGTCCGCCTCCAGGACGGTGTGTTGGTCGTCGATATCCTGACCGTACAGTGCCATCTTGGCCTCCATGCGCAACGTGTCGCGGGCGCCGAGACCACAGGGTTGCAGGCCCATCGGAGTCCCAGCATCCAGAAGAGCGTGCCAGAGGGCCGCCGCATGCCGTGGAGGGATATAAATCTCGAAGCCGTCCTCCCCGGTGTAACCTGTCCGGGAGATACAGCAGTCGATGCCAACCACTTGTCCTTCGACAAACCGGAAGTACCTCAGCGTTCCCAACCCTACGGAGGTCAGCTTCTCCAGAATCTCTTGTGCTCTAGGTCCCTGGAGCGCCACAAGGGCCATGTCATCGCTGATATTCCTGACCTCTGCACATGAGATCACGTGCTCGTGGATCCAGGCGCAGTCCTTTTCGATATTCGCGGCGTTCACCGTCAACCAGTAGCGGTCAGCCGCAAACTTATAGACGGTGATGTCATCTACAAATGTCCCCTCCGGGGTGATGAGCGCAGAATATTGCACCTCTCCGACAGAGAGACGTGACGCATCATTCGAGGTGAGGTACTGAATTGCTTCCAGGGCGCCGGGTCCCGCGATCTCGATCTCACCCATATGCGAGATATCGAACAAGCCCGCCCGCTCCCTGACGGCACGGTGCTCCTCCAGAATCCCGGCATACTGCACCGGCATCTCCCAGCCGCCAAAGGGAACCATCCTGGCACCGAGTTGGCGGTGCACCTCAAACAGTGGGGTACGCTTCAAGAATCCCGCTGCGATCATCTACGACCTCTCGGCATCGGAGTTGACGCTAGCGTACTGCGCCTTACAGTTCTTGACATATTCCGTTCGCCCTGAGCTTGTCGAAGGGCTTATGATTTCAACAAGTTCCGTTCATGCTTCGACAGGCTCAGCACGAACGGGGTGTAAAACCATTTGTGACACACTACACTAGCAACAAGCAAGGCATAGCAGCGATATCTCTTTCTAGTGCCATCGTAACTACTCAGGTGTTTAGGCTGTAGGCTGAAGGCTGTTAGTCGTTACGCATGGACCGAATCAAGGCGCCCAGAACCTTTTCGGTCTCCATCATTTGCGCGTCACATTCGGCAAACGCCTGGCTCATCTGTGTGCGTTCCTACAGTCTAAAAGCCTACAGTCTATCTACCTTGTAGTTACGCGCCATAGTAGCAGTATCGTCTGCGTTATGTACATGGGGCCTATCGGGGGGAAACATGAGGGAAACTCAGCCATAAAGACGCGGCGATCTTCAAACATCGGTTGATTCCTGTCAAGTGAAAAGTGGCAAGACTGTGTGGAGTCGGCAAAGCTCGCGTACGTCCTTCTTACGGCGTATTTCTTACGGCGGAAGTTCTTGACAGTCACCAATGACGGGACGACAATAGCATAGGAGTAGCTGCTCGAGTGGATAGACTGAAGGCTGAAGACGGAAGGTTTTTAGGGACAAATCGTACGTGATCATACAAAACTCAGAAAGGGTCTTGAATGGCTTGATCTGAGTGTTGTGTGATGATTGATATACTTCAGCCTTCAGCCTATCTACCTTGAGTAGTTACCGTTTTTTAAACATATGCTTACTACAAACACTTATACAAAAGATTTTAAGTATTTTAAGGAGAAATACGCCGAAAGTATGGAACGTATGTTTGCGGCGGTCAGTGATCTCTATGCCGAGCACTGGAATGATTATTTTCATCCCGCACTGTTCAAGGATGAAAATGAAAGCTGGGAATCGGCTTTTAGAAATACTCACAAAAAATATTTAGAAGCTCTGCGGATTAAAGATGTGCGTAAGGTGCTCGAACTGGCTTGCGGGAGAGGCGGTTTTACCGACGTTCTTGCTGAAAATACTTCTGGTGAAGTTTTGGGGATTGATATTTCCCGTTCACAACTTTCACATACCAGCAGATTTAAGCGACCCAATTTACGTTTCAAGCACCATGACATCATGAAAGTTGATGAACTCGGAGAAATGTTTGACGCGGTTTCGCTCATGGACGCCGATTGCTATTTACCGGATAAAAGATTAGCTGTGAAAAAAATCTCAAAAGTCATGAATCCTGGAGCTCGTTTCCTCCTGCTTGGATGGTGCAAGCAGGATGGGCTAAACTCAATGCAGGAAGAACTTGTGTTGCATCCTTTTATGAAGTACTGGGCCATACCCAGCCTTGAGACACCAGAGAATTATAAGAAATATTTTGATCAAAACGATTTCAGAATAATTGAGATTACGGACCTAAATAATCAAGTCAAGCGAAACTGGGAATTCGGTTACGAGGCAGCATTGAAGAGTATTAAGAAGCTTTCGTTCAAAGATCTTCCGCGCCTCATCTGGACAGGTATGAAGTTAGGGAGCGACGGTGTTGGGATTATCAAAGAGCAATTTCCGGCAGCTATCTACATCAAGGTCGGCTACGATGTGGGTTTTCTTCGCTACGTCTACTTCTTGGTAGAGAAGAAATAACGTGTACCGCGAGTGAGGAATCCGGATATCACATCTTCAGGAGGCTCACCTATGCCCAACCCCAGGATCATCGCGCTCGGAACCGCCAATCCGACAACGTCCTTCTCTCAAGAAGAGCTTCTAGCCTTAACGCCCTACACCGACAGGGACCGTCGGGGCTTCTTCCTTAACAGCGGTATCGAGCACCGGCATTTATATCTGGATAAGGCCACCTTCCGCCCCACTGAGACCACGGACGAACTCATCGCCCGGTCCCGCAAGGGAAGCATCGAGATCGGCTGTCAGGCGATCCAGCGTGCTCTGGACCAGGCCGGGTGCTCCGCCCAGGAGATCGACTTCATCGCGACCACCACGTGCACCGTCCGGCTCTGCCCCAACCTCGACGCCTATTTCGTCCGGGAATTCAAGATGAAGGAGGGGATTCAACGGGTGCATGTGGGAGATATGGGCTGCGCCAGCGCGATGATTGCGCTGCAGCAAGCCTACAATCATCTGCTGGCCTTTCCTGATCATCGGGCACTGATCGTCTCCGCGGAGATCTGTTCCGCGACCTATTACTTCGATGACTCACTCGAGACCGCAGTGGCTAATGCGATCTTTGCCGATGGGGCCGCTGCGGCCATTCTGGCATCCGATAGGGGGGGGGTCGAAGTGATGGGCCATATGAGCCTGGTCCGTTCGGAGTACCTGGAATTGATGGGATTCACCTACCCGAACGGACGGCACCGCATCCTGTTATCCAAGGAGATCCGAGGGGTTGCCGGCACCATGATCAAGGGGCTGACAGAGGCGATACTCGATCGCCATCATCTCAAGCAGGAGGAGATCCGATTCTGGGTCCTGCACTCCGCCGGCAAAGGGGTTCTCGAACGGGCGCAGCGCGAGATGGGGCTGGGCGACGCTGACCTCCGCTTCTCTCGCCAGGTACTTCGGCAATTCGGGAATATGTCGTCGGCCACCGTACTGTTCGTCCTCAACGAGCTCGTCAATTCCGGACAGGCATCCCCGGGCGACCTGGGCGTGATGGTTGCGCTCGGGCCCGGCTTCTGCGCAGAGGGAGCGCTGCTGCGATGGTGACGACCCGGCTGCCCCTCCCTCGTCTCCAAGGGGTGGCGGAGCTGCTGGACCGTCCGGACAACTCTGATGGGGAGATCCGTGAGAACCTGCGCGACCTGGAGCGGCTGAACCGATACTTCGGCGGTGTGCGCACCGCGCTTTTGCACCTCGGCCGAATGGTGGGCGAGCGTTCACAGAGCCCCCTCACGATCCTGGACATCGCGACTGGCGGGGCCGATATCCCGCGAGCCATCTGCCGTTGGGCCAGGAAGCGCAAGCTTACCGTCGCCATCGAAGCAGTAGACAGGGGCGACCAGGTTCTGGCTGCTGCGACCGAATGGTCGATCGACTTCCCGGAGATCCGACTGCGGGGGATGCAAGTCCCGCCCTTGCCCTACCCGGATCATAGCTTCGACTACGTCATCGCCTCTCTCTTCTTTCACCACCTGAACGAGGCGGAGGGGATCCTCATGCTGCGGGAGATGGCGCGGGTTGCTCGACGCGGGTTGCTGGTCAATGACCTGCTGCGCAGCCGACTCGCCTGTCTGCTTACTGCGATGACCACACGGCTGCTGTCCGGCAATCGCCTGACGCACCACGACGGCCCGATGTCTGTCCTTCGCGGTTTCAGACCCCAGGAGCTGCGTGGTATGGCGACCAAAGCGGGTCTTGCCAATGTGCGGCTGAGCCACCATCCATGGTTCCGCATCGCCCTCACCAAGGAGATCGTAACCTAATGCGGTTCCTCTCTGGCATCTGCCTGCTGGGCTGGTTGCTCATTCCTCAGTCGATCCTGCTCGCCTGCGAACTGCCGCCAAAGCCAGAGTCTGGCCATCATCCGGTCTACGTCCTGGACCCGCACGAAAGCACGATCCGTTTCGACGCCGACGCCAGGTTGCACACCTTCACCGGAGTTGTCGGCCAACTGTCCGGTCGCGTGCGCCTGCTCAGCGCCTCTCGCGCGAGCGAGGCGGCAGGATGTGTGGAGATCGAGGCCGGTAGTCTCACCACCGGAATTGCGATGCGAGACAACAAGATGGGGAGGAGCCACCTGCATACCGATCGCTTTCCCACCATCCTCTTCACCCTGAGCGACGTGGCCATGGTAGAGTCTAAGGGCGACGGCCATTACGCCGCCACCCTTCGAGGCTCCCTGACGCTGCACGGGGTAACCACGCCGATAGTGATCCCGACGACTAAGGCGGTACTCACCGAGCAGAGGCTGGTGGTCGAGGGGACGGTCCCTCTGCGCCTCTCCACCTTCCAGATCCCTATCCCCTCACTACTGTTTATCCCGATGAAGGATGAGGTGATGGTGAACTTCAAGGTGGTGGCGGTCCACGAGTAGGGCATCTCCATGATGCAGATCCCGGTGATCGTTGTGGGCGCCGGTCCGGCTGGCTCGGTCCTAGCCGGTCTTCTGGCCCAGCGCGGGGTTGAGACGCTCCTGCTCGATAAGGCGACCTTCCCACGCGATAAAATCTGTGGCGACTATCTCAGCCCGGGGACCGTCAGGCGCCTCGAGCTACTCGACCTACTCGACCTCGTGCGTTCGGCCGGGGCGCGGCGCCTGTGGGGAATGACGGTCACCTCCCCGAACGGCACGACCTTCACAGCCGAGTTTCCCACCCTCGCCGAGACCAATGGGACGTCCCCCTTCTCGCTTTCTATCCCCAGGACCATCCTTGACAGCCTGTTGCTGAAATGGGCGCGAGACTTCGGGACGAGATGCGTCGAAGGATGGCGCGTGACCGATCTGATCTGGGAAAATGGGCGTGTTTGCGGCGTCACGGGGATTGGACCGACTGGCCAGGAAACGTATCGTGGACAGATCGTGGTAGGGGCGGACGGACGAGACTCAGTGGTGGCCAGACGGCTTGGCCTTCACCGACCTCATCCAACGCTGCGTCGGATGGCGCTGGTAGCCTACTACGAGGGGGCCTCCGAGCTTACTGATCACGGGATGATCTCGGTCGGCGATCGATCGTACTGCATCCTCAATCCGATCGGCGAGCGGCTGGTCAACGCGAGCATCGTGGTGGAGCAAGGGATCGTACAATGCTGGAAAGGGCAACTCGACGAGCTGTTCGACGGCATGCTGCAAGTGTTTCCATTCGCGCTGAGCGCGCTCCGTGATACGTGCCGACGTGGGCCGGTCCGATGCCTCGGCCCCTTAGCGTTTCGATCGAGTCGCAGCGCCAAGGCCGGCGCACTGCTAGTTGGAGACGCAGCCGGCTTCTACGATCCCTTTACCGGCGAAGGGGTAGGTCACGCCCTCTACAGTGCGAATCTCGCGGCTCACGTGATCACCTCGGCCCTTGCCGAGGGTGATGGCAGCCTCACGGAGGCTCACCTCGATCGGTTTGACGATGAACAGCGAACGGCCTTGACGAGCAGGAGGCACCTGGGCGCTGCACTCCAGGCCGTCATCCGTCATCCCGGCGCAGCTAATGCCGTTGCACGACTCCTCCGCCGACGTCAACCCCTTGCAGGCCTCGTGCTTGGCGTAGTCGGTGATCTGCTCCCACCACGCACACTCCTGTCCATCAATACCCTGAGACAGCTTCTCCTTTAAGGCAAGCTTATGATAGCCGGCTTCAGCCGTTGCAGCAGTTCGCCCGGCACCTCGACGGGGTGTTGGCCTGGACTCGGACCCGGGTCACCAACGGGGCGCTGGAGGGAATGAACGACAAGATCAAAGCCACTAGCCATCGTGCCTTTGGGTACCGGACCTCGTGGACCTACATAGCCAATATCTATCCGTTCCTGCCGGTACAGTGAGTGGGCACCACGTATCTCGGCGCTATTTCCTTATCAAGAAGTGCGCGGGGGTACGGCCCGGCGAGGGCCTATGGCGACTTTTCCTTGGCCGCTTTCGGTTCCGGTATGACTTCTATGGACGGAAGGTCGTGCTTCACTACTGTGGGCTGAGGCGCGAGACCACCTATCGATGGGCGGTTGATGGTGTGAACCAAGCAGATGTCAGAAAGGTTATAAGTACAACGTAGCGTATTTGAGGGGTTACAAACGAGGCTGGTGTTTGTTTAGGCAACCCTTGCTCGTTCCATCTGAGCTACGGGCGCCAGGATGTGCAGCACGCGGGCGAGACCAGTGATCAGAATTGGAGCAAGGAGAAGACTTCCCGATCTCCAAACCGCTCTCTTCCCTGCAAGGCCAATAGCTCAATCAGGAACGTTACGCCGACTACATTACCGCCAAGGCGAGTAATGAGATCCACCGCAGCGGTCATGGTGCCACCGGTGGCAAGCAGGTCGTCCGCCATCAAGATCCGCTGGCCTGGCAGTACGGCATCCTGGTGAATCTCAAGGGTATCGTCGCCGTACTCCAAGGCATAGGTTGTGCTATGTGTCTTATACGGCAACTTTCCAGGCTTTCGGATCAGTGTTGTGCCCGCATGAAGACTATAGGCCAGCGCGGCAGCGATAATAAACCCCCTCGCCTCTACCCCA
>JANGEZ010000313.1:0-4694 GCA_031838355.1 Candidatus Methylomirabilis sp. bin48
AGTATTTTCAATGTCTATACCGGTTACCCTGGGCTCATTGAAGGGTGAGCAGGGGTTTGACGGCGAGACTCCTCTACAATTCGACCATCCAGTATTGTCACGATCCGATCAGACCGATGGGCTAACTTCTCATTATGCGTCACCATAACAAAGGTGAGGCCACGTTCTCGATTCAGCCAATGGAGCAGCTCAAAGGTCGCATCGCCGGTCTTGGTATCCAGGTTTCCGGTCGGTTCGTCTGCGAGGATGATCTTGGGTCCGGCGCCAAGGGCCCTGGCGATAGCAACTCGCTGCTGCTCTCCGCCGGAGAGTTCAGAGGGGCGATGCAAGAGCCTGGACTCGAGCCCCACCTCCCCCAGTAGAGACGCGGCGATCTCCTGTGCCTGTGACCGCTTCCGGCGCGCCACCAAGAGCGGCATCATGACATTCTCCAGTGCGGTAAACTCCGGCAGCAGATGGTGGAACTGGAAGATAAAGCCGACAGTCCGGTTGCGAAACCCGGCCAGATGCCCATTGTCCATCTGCCCAAGACTGACATTCTCACAGAAAATCTCACCTGCGGTTGGGCGATCCAGGGCGCCGAGCAGATGCAGGAACGTGCTCTTGCCGGCCCCTGAAGGTCCCACGATTGCAATGAATTCTCCCTTTTCAATACTGAGGTCAACACCCCTCAGGACCTCAACTGTTCCACCGTCGATCTGAAACGACTTGTAGACGCCATCTGCTCTGATAAACTCACTCATAGCGGATCGCGACGACTGGGTCAAGCTTGGCCGCCCGCCAGGAAGGGTAGAGCGTCGCGAGAAAGCTCAAGACCAGCGTCGAGGAGGCAATCAAGACCAGGTCGGTCCCTTTCATTAAGATCGGAAGGGAATCCAGCAGATAGACATCGCCCTGGAGCCTGACAATTTTATAGGTCTCCTGCAGCTTACAGATAATGGCGCCCCCCGCAGTCCCCAGCAGGGTACCGACAAGCCCAATCACCAATCCCTCCACCATGAAGATCGACATGATGCTCCCGGAGGTGGCGCCAATCGATCTCAAGATGCCAATCTCTGCCCCCTTATCCATCACCTTCATGGTCAGGGCGCTCACGATGTTAAAGGCGGCCACCAGCACGATCATCGTCAGGATGATAAACATGGCGATCTTTTCCAGCTTCAGCGCAGCAAAGAGGTTACGATGCAACTGCATCCAGTCTCGCGCGACGTACGGGAACCCAAGACGTCGCTGAATCTCCGCCCCCACCTCCTTTGCCTTGTACAGATCGTCCACCTTTACCTCGATCCCTGTCACTGATTGTCCCATCTGGAAGAACTGCTGAGCCGCCGCAATAGTAATATAGGCTAGGGCGCTGTCGTATTCATACATTCCCATCTCGAAGATCCCGACCACGGTAAAACTTCGCATGCGCGGCGCAAGCCCGAATGGGGTCAGTACATTTCCGAATGGGGAAATAACATTCACCCGCCCGCCGAGTCCCACCCCGAGATTCGTTGCCAGGGCGCGCCCGATAATGATCCCCTCGGGGTCAAGACGCCATCCGTTTCCCTCGGCTGGTCTTTTCAGCCGCACTGGATCGACCTCGGTGAAGCTCTTCGTCAGCGCCGTGACCTCCTGCGCGGAGTCGAGATCGATACCACGAAGGACCGCCCCTCCTGCCCCTCGACCCGTGCTCAGCATCACCTGGTGGTAGGTGAAGGGAGAAACGGCCACCACGTGCGGAACATCGCGAACCCGCACAAGCGTCTGAGCCGGCTCATCTATCCCTCGATCCCCATGGCGTATGATCCAGAGGTGGGCATTGGTCCCGAGGATCTTGCCCCGAAGGTCACGCTCAAACCCGCTCATCACCGCCAGGACGACAATGAGCGCCATGACGCCAAGGGCGACGCCGCCGATAGAGATCAGCGTGATCAGGGAGATGAATGCCTGCCCTCGCCTCGCCTTCAGATACCGGAGTCCCACGAACAGTTCAAACGGCATCGGTACCACCTTCCCTTCGACAGGACTCAGGACAGGGTTCGCCTTGGGCGGGCTTCAGAAGAGGAAAGAGAATAACGTCACGAATGGAGGCGGAGTCGGTGAAGAGCATAGCCAGCCGGTCGATACCGATCCCTTCACCAGCCGTCGGAGGCATCCCGTACTCCAACGCACGCAGATAATCCTCATCCAGGCCATGGGCCTCCAGATCGCCTTGGTCCCGCTGCCGCAACTGGTCAAGAAAGCGGGCGCGCTGCTCGCGCGGATCGTTCAGCTCAGAGTAGGCGTTGGCGATCTCCATCCCGCCAACGAACAACTCGAACCGCTGAACCGTCGTCGGCTCCCCTCGTGTCGCTTTGGCCAAGGGGGAAAGTTCGGTGGGAAAATCGATGATGAATGTGGGCTGCAAGAGCTTCGGCTCCACCAGGGTGTCGAACAGCTCAGCCATCACCTTTCCCCTGCCCCAACCCGGCGAGATGCTCACCCCATAGCGTCTGGCCAAGGTACTCACGTCCTCTTCTGTCTTGAGGGCCTCTGCATCAAGTCCAGCTAGATTGACAAGGGCCTCCTCCAGCGTAAGCTTAGGCCATGGCGGGGCGAAGGAGATCCGCTGCCCCTGATAGGTCACCTCCTGGTCTCCCGTGATCTCCTTGGCCAGATGAGCAAGCAACTCTTCCGTCATCGCCATCAAATCCCGGTAATCGGCATACGCCTGGTAGAACTCCAGCATCGTAAACTCAGGGTTATGTTGGGTGGAGATCCCTTCATTCCGAAAGCTCCGGTTGATCTCGAAGACTCGATCGAACCCTCCCACCACGAGCCGCTTCAGATAGAGCTCAGGGGCAATCCTCAGATACAGCGTGAGGTCGAGGGCGTTGTGATGAGTGACAAATGGGCGCGCCATGGCGCCGCCGGCCATCGCCTGCATCATGGGGGTCTCGACTTCCAGGAACCTCCTCGATTCAAGGAAGCGGCGAATCTCCGTGATCAAGCGGCTACGTGTCCTGAAGGCGTCCGCGACTTGGCGGTTCACGATGAGATCCAGATAGCGCTGACGGAAACGGGTCTCCACGTCAGTCAGCCCATGCCACTTTTCCGGCAGCGGCCGCAGCGACTTCGACAGGAGCTGAACCGTCCTGACTCGCACCGTGAGCTCTCCTGTCCGCGTCCGGAAGAGCTGGCCCTCCACCCCCAGGTGGTCGCCAACATCCAGCTTCTTGCAGAGGTCGTATATCTCGGGACCGACGGTATCCCGTACGATGTAGATCTGAATCCTCCCGGAACCGTCCTGGAGGTGAGCGAAGGTCGCCTTCCCATGACCCCGTACGGACATCAGGCGCCCGGCGATCGACACCTGAGGAGCCTCCGCGTCCCCCTCTTCAGAGAGACCCGCATACTCCCGGTGCAGATCGTCCGCGAGATGACTGACACCGAACCGGGCCGGATACGGGTCAACGCCGGCTGCTTCAAGCTCCGCCAGCTTCCGCATCCGCTCGCCTATTAACGAACGCTCTTCGCTCACCTGACCTCCTGTCGAATTGGTCCGATTATAGGAAGGGGGGGTAACGGGTGTCAAGATACTTCAGACCTCAGGGCTTAGCCGAGCGATCAGTGAGAGGCGACAGCTCAGAGGGTGGCAGGAGACGCAGGGGGAAACATTAAGAGGTGGGGGGCCGGAGAATGCGCATGCGTAGCGGCTAGCGGTCTGAAGGCCGCCTCAAACTGGACCGTGTGCCGCTCGACCTGCATCCGCTCTTTCAAACCTCCGGTGACCATGTAGTCTTTCATCGCCAGCACAAGCTGATCCCATGAAAGCTTCAGACTTATCTCTCTTGTCAGATCGAGCGTTGTCTCCTCCTGGATAGCTAACAGGCCATGGCGGACGGTGCGGGATGCGACCATGCTAATGCTCGTGAAAGCGACAAGGGGGACCAGAATCCCGCCGAAGGCCAGGAATAGGCGCGTGCGGATGCTCCAGTCCCGAATCCGCCTCATGCCCCTGCCCCCTGGCAGGTTCCGGGGCCTCCGGCAGCCTACCGAATTCCACCAGTTCGATAAACGGCTCCACTACGCCTGGATCACGCCAGCCGCGCGCCACCTCACCCCGCAAGGTGTCACACGCGATTTGTAGCGACCAGGCTGGCTTATAGGGCCGCGCGGTCCTCAGCGCATCGAAGATGTCGACGATCTGGAGAATCCTCGCGGTGAGCGGGATCGCCTCCCCCGCGAGGCCGTCAGGATAACCGCTCCCGTCCCATCGCTCGTGGTGATGGCGGATGATCGGCAGAACCCGCTGCAATGATCGCAGCGACTGGCAAATCCGCTCGCCGATCACCGTATGCTCGCGCATGATCGCCCACTCCGCCTCGCTGAGGCCGCTGGGTTTCAGCAGAATCGCATCCGGGATCCCGATCTTCCCCAGATCGTGCAGGGTCCCGCCTCTGTCCAGGGCTGTCAGCTCCTCCGGTGGCAGGCCAAGCTTCCGTCCAAGGGCGACCGAGTAGGCCGCCAGTCGCTCGCAGTGTCCCTGGGTGTACGGGTCCTTTGCCTCAACGGTTCGGCCCAGCGCCAGCAGCATGGCCTCGGCATGTTCCAACTCGTCGGTAAACGCCTTGACCTTGAGCAGCGAACGGACGCGGGCCTTCAGCTCTGCCCGACTGAACGGCTTCGTGATGAAGTCGTCAGCCCCCGCTTCGATCCCTTGGATCCGG
>JANGEZ010000314.1:0-3144 GCA_031838355.1 Candidatus Methylomirabilis sp. bin48
CAGGCGTTCTGCTTTGATATCCCGTTTGCCGATGGCGCGTTCGATCGAGTCCTCTCGAGCCTGATGCTGCACCATCTGACGCGATCCGAGAAGGTCAGAACGCTGGAAGAGATCTTTCGCGTCCTGCGTCCAGAGGGAGAGCTGCACGTCGCCGACTGGGGGCGACCCCACAACCTGCTCATGCGTGCGCTGGCTTTTTCTGTACGCCTCGGTGACAGTTTCGCCAGGACTGCTGACAACATGAAGGGGCTCTTGCCTACGCTCTTCCGGGACGCCGGGTTTGAGGGAGTATCGGAAACAGCTCAGTTTGCGACGCTGTTTGGCACGTTGTCGCTGTATAGGGCACGCAAGCCATCCACGGCTGTCGCTCAGAGGCACGCCGGCAGCTTCTCTGCGCGTAACTACAAGGTAGATAGACTAAAGGCTGAAGGTTGTTAGGGGTAAAGCAGCGATCACGCAACACTTCGGGCATGTGAGTTGGTTGATGAAGTCGCGCTTTGGCAAAGCGTGTGGGCTTCTTGCCCAATGAGGAGTCCTCTCTGATAGAACGAAAGGTCGGAGACACCGAGAAGGTCTTGAGTGGCTTGGTTCGTGCCGTGCGAAAGAATGTAGGACCTTCAGCCTTCGGCCTAAACACCTAAGTAGTTACCTCGGAGGCTAAAATGCTTGCTGCGGGCGCTATACTCTTTACGGTGTTGGCCTTGCTTGCCTTCGCCTGGCCCCCCTTCCACTCTTATCAACTGAAGAGGAGAAGGATCAACTTGGATAAGGGGATCCAACTTTCCCGGAATCGGATCACTGTAGCAACCTCAGACGCCATCCCGGAGCGGGTAACAGAACAGGTGCTGGGTTCAATCACGGGAACGTCGCAAATACCCGCCTCAAACGATGAGGAGCGGAAGCTGGCCGAGCGAGAGGCGATGCACAGCCTTATCGAGCAAGCGCTCCAGATGGGGGCCAACGCGGTTATCGATCTGAACATGACCACAGAAAGTTTCAAGTTTACAGAGCCGAAGAAGTTCCTGGTCTTCCCCGCTGTTACGTGGACGGCCACGAAGGTGATATATGCGGGGACGGCCGTGAAAGTGACCTAGACCGATTCCCCTGGGAGCTGGTGACCATAAGCTTGGACTGTTCTGTCACCCCCTGGAAATGACTTGACTCTATTTTCTCTGGCATGGTATCGGTTGCACGGTTTCTGCTGGATTTCTTTCCAGGCTTGTCTGTGCGCCCCACCCGACGTAACAATAAGGCAAGGGGGCGATCGCCGTTGTGCTTATCCGGGGAGTTTGTGGATGACCTCATGCCTCCGAGCCACCACAGCCGTCTTACTGATCCTTTGGATTGGATGGTTCGCCCGTTCCGCCGAGGCTACAGATCTCAAGAATACCATCAGGAATCTCTACGGCATCCAGGGGATTCACGTCGAGCCGAGCCCCTTTTTCCCAGTGGAAACCAGCTTTCAGGCATCGTCTCTCCAGGGACTCGACGGACTCAACAGCCAGTTGACTTCCGCTATAGGAGTTCCCTCGTTCAACTCATCCGTGACCGGGTTCACCTTCGACATTGAACGCGGGATCCCGATTCGCACTACTGAGAGCCTCGGCCCCTTGCTCACGGAGCGCGCGACCACCCTGGGGGCCCGCAAGCTCAACGTTGCCGCCACTTACACCCGAGTCAGCTTCACCAAACTGGAGGGAAAAGATCTAGACAATCTATCGCTAATCTTCCGCCGCAACGATGTGAACGAGGGCTGCGATCCCAGCATCCCACAATCTCTAGCGCGTTGCGACACCATCCGCGCCGCGCTCAAGATCGATCTCAGCGAAGACATTTTTGCATTTATCGCGACCTACGGTCTCAACTCTGTATGGGATGTGGGGCTCATCGTCCCCTTCACCCATGTTCGACTCTTTGCCAGGACTTCCGCTGATATCTTCCATGTTGACCCTCTCGGGATCACCAGCCCAGGCACCACCAGGAGCGGCGACCTCCCGATCCACCAGTTCGGACCAAATTCCACTCCACCCAACGCCTCGGGGGGTGGTGAGGAGACCGGTCTCGGGGATATCATCCTTCGAACGAAATACAACTTCTTGCGCAACTACGGCGGCTCGACCCCGGATCTGGCATTCCTGTTCGAAGTGAAGCTTCCAACAGGAGATGAGAAACGGCTCCTGGGAACCGGCGGGACGAACTTGGCCGGTCTCCTTATAGCATCCAAAACCTATGGGCGATGGTTCACGCCTCACGTCAATGTTGGCTACGAGATCAACACCAAGGACCTTGAGCAGAACACCATCAGATATGCCCTCGGTTTCGACGCGCGCCTCCTGCCAGAGCTGTCGTTTGGGGCCGACGTGATCGGTCACCTGAAGCCAGATAGAAGTGGGATCGGAGATCATATCAATGACCTCTCACTTGGCGTGAAGTGGAACCCTATGAGTGCATGGATCTTCCGATTGAACTTCCAGATCCCACTGGACAAAAATAGTGGCCTCCGGGCGGATTTTATTCCCACAATAGGGGTCGAGTATCTTTTCTAAGGTCCCAGGATCTCCTGAATGTTACTCCTGACAACTCGTACCGCTTCCCTTATCTTCGCGGCTTGCGTCATCGTTGGAGCGATTGTTCACTCCTCGACGCCGGCAGAGGCAGCAAAGATTATTGCGCTCAAGAGCGCCGACGTCGATGTCTATAATGAGGCGCTGGAGGGGTTCAAGAGCGTTTTGCAGGAGTCGGCTATCGTTGAGTACGATATGGAGGGAGACCTCCAGAAGGGGAAGAAATTCCTGGCACGACTCAAGTCCGGCCCCAAGCCGGATCTCATCCTTGCGGTAGGGATCTGGGCCTTACAGGTTGTACTCGAAGAGATGCAAGATATCCCAGTTGTCTTTGCCATGGTGTTGAACCCTACCGCAGTGATCAGACAGGAAGTCCGCAATGTCACCGGGGCCAGCATGAATGTTCCCAATGAGCAACAGCTTGCCCTGCTAAAAAAAGTCTCGCCCCAGGTAAGAAGAATCGGCGTCATTTATGATCCCTCTCAGACCGGCTTTTTAGTGAGGCAGGCTGAACGAATCGCCAAAGATCAGGGTCTCAGGCTCGTCACAAAGGCCATCACCTCACCCAAGGACTCGTTCG
>JANGEZ010000315.1:0-4999 GCA_031838355.1 Candidatus Methylomirabilis sp. bin48
ACGACGAGGCCCTCAGAGATCGCCTCAAGGGCTGCTGCCATCCGCCGACTCTCCTCAGCCCGGTTACGGTCGGTGACATCGATCTTCGCGTTATCAATAGTCATCGTAAGCCCCTTAGAGCGATTTTGGATCCATATCAGCGTCGTGTCCCATACATCTCTTTCCTTTGATTGTCATTCCGGGCTCGACCCGGAATCCAGTTCCCCAATCGGAGTCTGGGACAAGCTTTCTGTACTGGATTCCCGCCTTCGCGGGAATGACGGCCCAGGCATTAATGTCCAGAAGCGTTGGGGACACTACACTGATCGTTGACGGTGGGATGATCAATTTTCCCCAAGATCCTGGGCCTAAGACCCACGATCGCTTTACCGTTCCCCAAGCACCCTGACCAGCATTTCCGAGAGGGTACGAAGGTGATACGGCTTCGGCACAAAGCCGGACACCCCCGCATTGAGCAGCGCTTGTACCGCCTCATTATGCCCATAACCGGTTGACAGGACGACCTTGACCGATGGATTGATCGCTTTCAGGGCGTGAAAGGTCTCGCGTCCTCCGAGCCGCGGCATCACAAGGTCAAGGATGACGAGATCGATCTCAGAGCCATGCTCACGGTAGTAGGCCACGGCCTGCTCACCATCCTCGACAGCCACGACCTCATAGCCAAGGCGGCGCAGTAAGCCGATAGAGGCTTCCCGCACGAGGAAATCGTCATCGACGACAAGGATGCGACCCTGGCCGGCAACGGGTTCGAGCGGTTTCGTGTCGGTAGGGCGGTGTAGCGTTGCGGCATCAGCCGCTAGGGGGAGATACACCTTAAAGGTGGTCCCATGTCCGACCTCGCTGTACAGCCGTATCGAGCCGCCATGGTTCTTGATGATCCCATAGATCATCGCCAACCCCAGCCCGGTCCCTTTCCCTGGTTCCTTCGTGGTAAAGAACGGCTCGAAGATCCGGTCCTGGATCTCTCGGGGGATGCCGTGACCGGTATCGGTGATGGTGACCATCACATAGACTCCAGGTGTCGCACCCATATGCCATCGGCAGTATTCTGCGTCGAGTTCGACAACACCGGTCTCGAAGTGAAGTTTCCCCCCCTCTGCCATGGCATCGCGGGCGTTGATGGCGATGTTAAGCAGGATCTGCTGGACCTGGTCCGGATCGCCCATCACCGTCGCCTGCTCAGCCTGGAGCCTGTGACTAACGATGATCCGTTTGTCGATGGTCCGGCTCAAGAACGCAACGGCCTCCCGGATGGCATGATGCAGATCCACCGCAACATTCTGGTGCTTCCCCCGCCTCGCAAAGCCTAAGAGCTGGCTCGTCAATCGCGCAGCGCGATCGGCGGCCTGCTGAATCAGGTCGGCAGCGCGAAACACCGAATCATTCGGTTCCGCTCCCATCTTGAGGAGACTGGCAGAGCCCATGATGCCGGCCAGCAGGTTGTTGAAGTCGTGTCCAACGCCGGCGGCCAGCTCACCGACCGCCTCCATCTTCTGGGCCTGGCGCAGTTGGGCCTCGAGCCTCGCTTCTCGCGTGACGTCCCGCATAACGGCTACATAATTGACGGTGCAGCCAACAGCATCCTGAATCGGAGAGATCGTCTCCTCCACTTCGACGAACGTCCCATCCTTGCACCGATTCTCAAGACGGCCTCTCCAGACCTTCCCACGCGTGAGCCTCTCCCACATCTCTCGGTAGCACGACTCCTGCTGATTGCCGCTCTTCAGCAGCCGCGGGGTCTGCCCCAGCACCTCCGGACTCGAATAGCCAGTGATCTGCTCGAAGGCCGGGTTGACATACTCGATCACACCGACCGGATCGGTGATCATGATCGCCTCAGCGGACTGCTCGATTGCCGTCGTGAGCATCCGATGCGAGGCCTCGACCTGCTTCCGCTTGGTGATATCGGTGTGGGAGCCGGCCATCCGCATAGGTTTCAGACTCCCATTGCGCAGCGCCATACCCCGATCGAGGATCCATATATACGAGCCGCCCACATGCCGCACCCGATACTCGGCCCGATAATAGGCGGTAAACCCGCGAAGGTGTGACTCAATCTCTGCTACGGCCTGGTCGCGATCCTCAGGATGAATCCTTTCCAGCCACGTCGACCTCGGGAAACTGGCCTCCTGCTCTCCCATGCCGACCATCGTCATGGTCCGGGCGGAGCAGTAGAGCTCGTCGGTCTCCAGATTCCAGTCCCACAGCCCATCGTTCGCCCCACTGACGGCGAGCGCGTATCTGGCTTCGGATTCGCGCAGGCCCTTGGTGCGAATCTCCAATAGGTCCCTGACCCAGAGCAGGGACCGCTCGCGCCGCGCTTTCTCACAGAGCTCGACAAGATAGGCCGGTTCGAACGGCTTGTGGACATACGCATCAGCCCCCTTCTGTATAAATTCAAGAGCCAGACCCGGCGTGGGATTCCTGGTCATCATGATGATGACGGTCGGCGCCTCCTGCTGTTTGAATTCGCACAAGAGTTCGATACCCATCGTGTCGGGCAGGCGGTCGTCGAGGATCACGACCTGTGGCACTGATGTCTTGAAGAGGAACCGCCCCTGCTCGCCGGTCTTCGCGACATGGACGATGTACCGCTGGGCCTCAAAGGCCTGCCTCAGTACCTCAGACTGGAGCGGATTGCCTTCGACGATCAGGGCCGTCAAGGGGATGACCGGCGTCCGGCCATCCAGCAGATCCCGCACGACAGACCGGAAGCTCGACGGATCGAAGGGGGCGGAGAGGAAGGCATTAGCGCCCAAGTCGACACTGATGAGTCGGGCATCTACTCCGGCGTAGGTCCAGGAGATCACCAGAATCGGGATCGCGTTGAGGGCCGCGTACTCGGGGGACCGAAGCAGCCGGCAGAACCGCCACCCATCGATGCCAGGCATGTACAGGTCGGTGACGATCAGATCGACCGGGCCGTGATCGACCAGGGATCGAAGCGCCTCCTCGGCACTGACAAAGGAACGGACCCTCACACCCTCCTGTTCCAGGAGGGCAACCACCAGCCTCAATTGAGCAGGGCCATCATTGACAATGAGAGCAGTTGGGTATTGAGAGCGCACCATCCTGCACATCCCTCCTGTACTGGGCTGTCAGTCGCGTTCGGCTCCGCCGAACTCCTCCACAAACCCTGTCAGGGCATAGAGGAGACTGGTCAGCGCCGTCTCCAGATCAGCGCACATCAGCTCCGCTTGCCCAAGATCACCGGTCCGTCTAAGCGTTTCCAATTTCGATGCGGCCTGCACCACCGCCCCCGCGCCGAAACACCCGGCCGCGCCCTTGAGCGTGTGGGCCGCCCGGCTGAGGGCTGCCCCATCCCCCCTGCCGAGGGCGGCCTTCGCCTCCGATAGGTGCTTCGGACCATCGGTCAAGAATAATGTCGCGAGTTCCTTGAGGAGGGCTTTATCGCCGCCTGCGCCAGCCAGGGCCACGTCACGATCGAAGGGACAGCCCGACTCCGTCTCAGTTCCGTCATCCTGATCAGCAGTGGCCAAGTCGTCACCGTGCTCTCCGGTTCCACGGGCATCCTCGTCTATGGTACATATTGTGATGGCCGGATCGGCTATTCTACGCGCATCTCGACCGCAGCAGGTGTCAACGATGCTCAGCAGAACGGCCGCCCCAGATCGGATCGATCCCAGCGCCTCATGGCCCTTCACGGTATGGACATCCCTGTCCAGCATGACTGTCGCTTCGAGGATCACCTTCGTCTGCGCATCGACCGCATAGATAAGAGTCAGGAGGCGTTGCTGTGCCGCAAGATTCTCTGCCTCTGATGCTGCCTTTGCCAGCTCCAAAGTGACGGCGCGCTCCTTCCACGCTCGGGTCCGGTCGGCTACCTCCTGCTCCAGGCGCGCAAGAGCACTTCGCTGCTCCGTCAGGAGCGCATCAGAGGCCTGCAGAAGTTGGGCCACGATTCGCTGATGCTCCTCCTCAAAGACCTGCTGCTGTCGCTCCAGTTGTACAATCCTCGCCTCCAATACGCGCGCCAAGTCCCATCCCGATCGAGCCTCGGGCTTCTCCTCCTTTGGACCGAAGAAACGGTCTAGCTGTTCGGATAGAAGGCGTTGGTCCGTCATGGGATGTCTCCGAGCCTATTCCAGTGCCATCAGCACATCGGCCTTTGCCAGCTCCCGATCGAGATCGTCCCAGAGGACCGTATACCCCTGGCGATCGATCGACAGTGCGGCAAAGGTGGAGCCGCTAGGGGAATCGACCCTGCCGATGCCGATAGCGCTCCGCTGTTTCGCGGAACACAGGAAGTCCGCGATCTCAACAGCTTGCGCGATCGGCCGGCTGTCGCTTTCGCAAGCATCGGCACGGTGATGATATCGGATGGCTGCCAGTGTTGAGGCGGGAAGGTTCCAATGACCGGCCACCCGTTCGCCGAGTTGCGTGTGGTCAAATCCCAGTTGCTGCCGCTCACATTCCCAAAGCGGCCTGCCGCTCGCTACCACTCTCACGATGTCGTTGAATACCTTATGCAGGAACTGATCCATCAGAATCAGGCCGAAATCGTGCAATAGACCGGCCATGTAGGCCTCCTCAAACCGCCGGATGCCGCAACGCGATGCCACAAAGCGAGACGCAGCCGCTACGGAGACCAGATGTCGCCAGAGGCCCTTCCGACTGTAACAGCCGACCGTCGCGTCCGCCTTGAAGACGTCAGCGAGGGACGCGGTGACCGCGAGATTTTTGACCTCATTATACCCCAGATAGCTGATCGCGTCACGCACGGTGCCAACTCGCCGGCGCAGGCTATAGGCGGCCGAGTTCGCCGTCCGTAGAAGGCGCGCTGCCAACGAGGGGTCGCGTTCGACTGCAACCTGCAACTCGATCGCCAACGATCGCGGATCATTGACAATCCGAACGATCTCCATCACAAGCTGAGGCATGATCGCGGAGACCTCCCGAATGCGCCACGCGATCTCGTCTAAGTCCCCTTCAGTCGTATCGAACAAGGTGATTGAGCCGCTCATGATCTCTCCTTGAA
>JANGEZ010000316.1:0-10811 GCA_031838355.1 Candidatus Methylomirabilis sp. bin48
GGATCGCGGACGAGATCTCGAGGACGAATTCTTCCACCGCGAGGACCAGCGGCTGATCGAGCGGCTGAACGAGCTGAAGGCCGTCGAGACGACCCGGGAGGCCCTTGCTAAGGCCTCGGGCATTACCAAGCCTGCGGTTCTCGACAGGTTGATGGCGTTGGGGATCAGGGCAGAGACGGTGACTGCGCTGTTGATGGTCCCGCTCGTCGAGGTGGCATGGGCCGATGGTACGCTCGATGCCAAGGAGCGCCGCGCGATCCTCGACCGCGCGGGTGACTCGGGAGTTGCCCGCGGATCCGCCGAATATGCCTTGCTCGAGGCCTGGCTCGATCGCCGACCTGATCCCAAGCTCCTCACCGCATGGACGCACCTGGTCCAGGGGATGTGCGAGCAGCTCGGGCCTGATGAAGCCGCTCGCCTTAAGGCAGGCTTGTTGGAACGAGCGCGTGCGGTGGCCGGCGCGAGCGGCGGCGTGTTCGGCATAGGTTCAAAGGTTTCGAATATCGAGGCCGCTGTCCTGGCGCAGCTTGAGGCCGCCTTTGCCCCTGTCCCTGGGTCGTGACCGGGCGCAGCTCTGATGGCGAATCGGTCCTTTCAAGCGATCCAGGCAGCTCGAAAGATTTCAGCCGCGACTCCTTCTCAGGCGGGGAGCTGACGCGTAGGAAAAGGGAGCGTCTCTATGCCAAATACCATCAGGGATCCCGTATGCGGAATGTCGGTTAGCGCCGAGGAAGGTCTTGTAACCTTCTATCAAGGACAGGCCTTTTATTTCTGCTCTGATCTCTGCAAGCAGACTTTCCTGGCCGCCCCAGAAAAGTATGCCGGAGCAGCTTTAGCTCATATCCCAGACGAGGCCGATACCACCCGACGCATTGCCTACTTCTCGATGGAGGTGGCCGTGGATCCCCGTATGCCCACTTACAGCGGCGGCTTAGGAGTGCTGGCCGGGGACACCCTGAGGTCCTGCGCCGATCTCACGATCCCGATTGTGGCTGTGAGCCTCCTGTATGCGAAGGGGTATTTCGATCAGAAACTGGACGAATGGGGCAACCAGCAAGAATCCCCGGTCGCATGGGAGCCTTCCCGTTATCTGCGCCTGCTTCCGGTCACGGTGCGGGTCCCCATTGAAAACCGGTCCGTAGTCGTCAGGGCCTGGCAGTATGATATTACAGGTTATACCGGATATTCGGTTCCCTTGATCCTTCTGGATACCAACGTCGATGAGAATGCCCAGCCTGACCGGGAGCTGACCGCTTCTCTCTACGGAGGGGACGAACGATACCGCCTGGCCCAGGAAGTCATCCTGGGTATGGGAGGCGTCCGGATGCTCCGAGCGCTCGGGTACACGCAACTACAAAGATTCCACCTGAATGAAGGCCACGCCAGTCTCTTGATCCTGGAGCTGTTGCGTGAGCAGCAAGGTCAAGCGACTGCAGGGTGGGATTTCGATAGTGTCAGAAGCCGCTGTGTCTTCACCACGCACACACCTGTGTCGGCCGGCCACGACCAGTTCTCGCATGACCTGGTGAAGGGCGTTCTCGGAGAACCTGTGCCGCTGGAACTCATGCAGATGCTGGGCGGCAAGGAGCGCCTGAACATGACGCTTCTCGCGCTGAACATGAGCCAGTACATAAATGGTGTAGCGAAGAAGCACGGAGAAGTCTCACAAGAGATGTTTCCAGGCTATTCTATCGATTCCATCACCAACGGAGTGCATTCGTTCACCTGGACCTGCGATAGCTTTAAGAAGCTCTACGATCGTCACATTGCCGGATGGGTCAATGATTCTTTCTCGCTCCGATACGCCATCAGCATCCCAAAGAGCGAGATATGGGAGGCCCATGTCGAAGCCAAGGCGTGGTTGATCGATGAGGTGCATCGGCGAACCGGGATGTCTTTGAAGCCTGACGTGCTCACCATCGGGTTTGCCCGACGCGCGACGCCATACAAGCGGACCGATCTGCTCTTTTCCGATCCTGGTCAATTGATGCAGATCGCCGGCACCGTCGGCCCGATCCAACTCGTCTTTGCGGGGAAATCGCATCCGAAGGATGAACCAGGGAAAGACCTGATTCGGCGAGTGTTTCATTTCGCACGGCAACTGAAGGATCAGATCTCAATCGCCTATCTTGAGAATTACGACATGGAACTGGGCAGGCTGCTGACCTCCGGTGTAGACCTCTGGTTGAACACCCCTCTTCGTCCGATGGAGGCCTCCGGCACCTCGGGCATGAAGGCCGCTCACAATGGGGTTCCAAGCTTCAGTATCCTCGATGGTTGGTGGATTGAGGGTCATATCGAGGGCGTGACGGGCTGGTCTATCGGTCCTGGTCTCATGAATCGCGCCGATTCGCTTTCGGTGGACGGCCGGGACGCTCAGGAGCTGTATCGCAAGTTGCGAACGGTGATCGTTCCGATGTTTTATCAGGACCGGGACCGATGGGTCGATATCATGCGGCAAACGATCGCGTTCAATGCGTCGTTTTTCAACACGCACCGGATGGTCCAACAGTATACCGCCCAAGCGTATGTGTAGGAGGATCGACCTGCCGAAGATCATCGATCGACAACGGCGGACTGGGTGACGCGGCTTTGAGCGTTTTGGTCATGCGTACCGGGTCGAGCAGGCTGAAATTCGGCACTTTTAACCCAGGAGCAGCGATAGAAAGTCGTCATTGCGAACGAAGTGAAGCAATCTCGCCTTATTGCACCGAGATTGCCACGCACCCTTTGGGTGCTCGCCATGACGGGAAAAATCGAGTGATTGCGAAGTCTATCGCTGTTCTTGGGTTTTAAGGCTGACGTTCCCAAGATACCGATCTTGAGGTAGAATTAGGCGGGCCGGGGTGTGTGATGGGCAGACCACTGCCTGGTGTAGTTGTAATGAGAACCCTTTCGGAAGAAGGAGGAACGGGCATGAATCGTTTGAAGTGTGCGTGTGCGTTGGCGTTAGGCATGGTGTTGATGACGGCAGTGTCCGTGCCGGCGCAACAGCCTCAGCCCGGCATGATGATGAAAGATCACCAAATGGGTGGCATGCAGCAGTCCGGGCCAGGGACCATGAAGCAGGACAATCAGATGGGCGGGATGCAGCAGCAGGGCATGCCTGGAATGGGTATGGGCATGATGGAGATGTGCCAGAAGATGCAGGAGGGGACGGCGCAGGACTGCAAGATGATGGAAGGGATGAAGGGACAGCACCAGTCCATGATTGAGATGAAGAAACATCTACGCGAGATGAAAAAACATATGAACATGTTGGATGAGATGATGGACGGAATGATGGATAAAATGATGATGCAGCGCCGGCAGGGGATGACACCTCCAGGATCAGGATCCGAGCCTCAAGAACACCACCCTGGCGAGGGCAAGTGAGCCGATCACTTGACACGTGCGCAATGGCGTCCAGCTTGCGGGCCTCCATGATCCGGAACCGGCCCTAGAGGGTAGTGTCCAGGAAAGGAACAGTGCTTCGACGATGGTTCCAGACTTTCGTGATGACGGCTACCTGCCCGAGGGATTGCACCTTGCGACCGAGGCTGAGATCACTTTCCGATTCGGCACCTCGACAAAGCAGCGACGTCGTTTGGCATTGCGGCTGAGACGCTGGATTGAACTCGCACAACGTATTGCCGCGCATCGCCTGTTCGTTGATGGCAGTTTCGTTACCTCGAATCCAGAGCCCAGCGATGTTGATGCCGTTGTCTGGCTCGCCGACGACTTTGTGGACTGAGTGTCCCGTGGTGACAGCGAGGCTGTCGAACTGGAAACCATGCTCCTCACCAGACGGCCGGAGGAGATTTTCGCCGCGGAAGATCGCCGGGATTGGGATGCCTGGGTAGAATTCTTCAGTCGGACACGCGAAGCTGATGGAAGGCGAAAGGGCGTTGTGGAGGTAGAGCTGTGAATACAACGACTGTCGAATACGAAAAGGCCCAGGCCGAACTGCAAGACTTGCAGGAACGGCTGGCCGAACTGCAACGCAATCACCCGATTGGAGAAAAGGGGTTTACGAAGGCCGGAATTCGCAAGTTGATTGCGAGGCTTAATGAGGAACTCGCCGTGTTCGAGGGTAGTGAAGAAGCGCGTTCCTCGCCGTCACCCTGATCATGGACCTTCGGTGAACACTCGATTTCAACGGAGCGACGCATCAAGGACGATCCTCACTTTGCCCTTCGGGCTTCTCTGATGGCCGCAGTGACATCGGATCTCTTCATTCCGGCTTGACGGGCCTGTCTTCGAGCTTCTGACACGAGCTCGTCGAAATCTGCCGGCGTAGGAGCAGAGATCGTCTTTAAGATCACGGTGTCTTTCTCCCCGACGACGACGAATTGCGAACCGGTTGTCAAACCGGGTCTTTTCCGGGTAGTGGGTCAGTTTGAAACCGGGGTGGCGTCGAACCGAGGTCAGGCTACCTCATCTGAGCCTGTGGGGGGGCGATTCTGGAGTGTCGGTAGCCAAGGCTCTGCGGATCATCTTCTCGACTTCTTCGTTCATTCCGCTTGGAGCAAGAGTGATATTGGGATGAGCCCGCCGCCACACACGGAAGATTTCGTCTGCAAACGCAGGTCCGATGCTTTCGACGCCACGGAAATCAAGGCCTACTTCTCGAAAGCGGTCGCATCGTGCCATAACTCGCTTCGCCTGCGAACGAGAGATCAGCGACGCATCATCCGTCTGTGCTAGCGCAACGAGCAGATGCGTTCGCCGAAATGCGTAGTCATCCTGCTCGGTCGAGTAACGATCAAAAACTTCCTTGATCGTGTGTGTGGACGTCGGCTGAATCTTCATTGTGACAGAGGTCCCAAACAGTGGCTTCGCGTCATCAATGAGCCAATCTGCGCCCTCGCGCCTGTGCATCAAGCTCAGCGAGCCGGATAGGATGATAAACAGGTCGAACACACGAGACGTAAAGAAGATTCCTTCGCCGGTGTGGTGCTCCGGGTCTGTCGTCAAACGGCCCTTGACCAGATCAAGAATGGCATGTCGTTCATCGTCCAGCCCACAATCCTCCTTGATTTTTCGGAAGATGCCGACGCCCTCATCTTGCACTATGAAGCTTAGCTCAGCGATCGTCTGCTCTAGTCTAACGGTAACCTCCAGCGCTCCTGAATGGTCCTTGGCATTGTTGAGCATCTCCGTCACGCCGTATTGGCAAATCGTTAGAATGTTTTCGGGCAATGTAGTGAGCAGGGGCCGAAGATCTTGGGACCAAACCACGTCCTCCTGGAACTCGGGGTTCAGTGGGTAAACCTGAAGGTACTTCTTCAACACGGCAAGCTCGTACCGTCGCGCTTTCGTGTGTCCGTGTCCGAGGATCACGCCTTTGTACAACAGCTTTTGCAGATGACGACCGACGGCTTGCCGAGAGATGCCAAAGTTTTCTGCAGTTCGTGAAGCTAGCCCCGAATCCATCTTAGCCGCGATCTGCCCAAGCAGCCACTGCTGTATTTCTGCACTAGAAGCCATGCGCAACTGTAAACTGAAATCGAGATGATTGTCAACAAGAATGTTGACAGTGGCCGTAAACCATTAATTGTAACGGACCTACGTTGACTAGACCAGAATGCGAGAGCGTACTCGCGTGGACGACCGTTCGCTGCATCCGCTTGATAGCCTGGGTTTACCTATGTCCCCGACCGCTCATTGCGTTCAACCCTTTTTCTTGCTGGATTTCTCCGGATCGGTCGCCTCGGCCACAGAGTCACCGTCGGATAACTGCAGAATCGGCTCGTGTCTCTCCGGGAGGCGTCGCAGCGAACGTCCGCCCTCGAGGATGCGGGACACTTTCTCGACCTCCAAGCGTAAGCCTTCCAACCCCTTCTTCTGACGGGCGTACTCTTCACCTTGCTCCGGGCTTGCAGTCTCTCCTTCGGGAGGGGTTGGTTCCTCAGGCACTTCCGGAGGCGTCGAGTCAACTTCGACTGTTCCGCCATTGTCCACAAAGCGGGCAATCTGCCGAATGTGGATCGCCATCTGAGTTTCGAGCTCATTCTTGCGGTTGGCATCGATCTTCCGATGGGCCTCCTTGACCAGCTCTCCTGCAAGGGCGCGTATCTCCTTCTCTAGAAGCTCGCGCTCGTGCTTCTTGACCGCAGTGACTTCCGCCACCGGCGCGCCGAGATCGTGGAGCTCAAGCCGTCGCTTCCGAATTTCCAGGACCTTGAGGTACCATTCGAGCACCTTATCAATCGTTCGAGAGAGAAGAGTCGCTGCTAAGAGTCCAATGGGCAGATAGACCTCGTAGTTGCTGGACGCCAGCTTTGCAACCGTGACTTCGCGTTCGTCCTCCCCCGCAACCTCTTGAAAGACTCTGACGATCCTGTTCCAACGCTCCAGCTCCTTCGCGAGGGCGCCGAGCTTGCGATCTACGAGTGACTCCGGTATCAAGACACCGATCTCAAACTCACCACTGGGGATGACGTGGGGCGTGACGCCAAGGGATTCGAAGCCAGCCATCGTCTGCGCGCACGCCTTTTGATACGCATCAAGGTCAGCCTGCAGTTGCATGAGACCCGCTACAATGCCTGCGGTTGTCTGGCCCCCCACCGACAAGATCGCCTTCAACCGCTGCTGAAGGCCGAGGCCCACAAGTTCTGAACCCCCAATTGCGTCGAGAACCGCGGCCTTGCTGGGCAGATACTCGACAAATGGCCCTTCGTCGGCGAAATCGATCAACGCATCGAGCGCCTTGCGGATCGCAGGGGAATTGTCCTGGGCTGGGGCGTCCCGTGCTGCCGTGTAGAGCTGAATAAGGTCTTTCAATCCCTGAGATAGGCCACCTCTATATTCCGAGTCGACGTCGGTAACAACTGCAAGCAAACGTGAGGCATCCATTGGCACACACTCCTACTGAGTGAACAGGCGGTCTAACGTTTTGGTGAACGGCGGGCCACTACAGATGTTTGATCTGGCACGGCGCGGGCGGCCCGTCCGTTCGACCTAGGGTTGGGCGTCAGCTTTTTTGCACCGTAACCCCGAGGGGTCTCGAGCAGGCGCAGTTGAGGGTTCACATGGCCTTTGCGGCGCGCCACTCCGTAGTACGAGTTCTCCTCCACGTCTTCATTGCCCCACTGATTCCAGCTCGGGCGGCGGAAGCGTGCAAAGACCTCCAAATAGGGACCGGGAGAGCACGACTCGATCAGGTCGTAGATCTCATCTGGTTTGCGCGAATGTTCCCTCTTCCGAGTGGACAGCAGGTTGACCTGCGTACGGCCAGGGGCGAGGGTACGCATACTCCCACGGACGCCAAACAGCACTAACTCGCTAACATTTCGAAAATAGAAGCCTACGCCACGACCATCCGGCCCACCGTCTTTCCGCACCTTGTACCAAACTAGGTTTGACTTATAGGTGAAGCCCCACGCCTCCATCACTCTCAGGCCCTCTTGGAGCAGGGCGTTGGGTACCCACAGGTATAGGTGTGACTTCGCAGCAGCTAGTCGGGAGACTGGAAGCTCCAGTATTTCTTTCAACTCCATTGTTGGATATCTGAGCAAGCGCTTATGCTCAGGCGCCATCTTCCCGGTCCGATTCTGGAACTGCCAAGGGGGGTCAGCCAGTATCGTCGAGTACTGCCCGGCCATCTTTGCCAAAAGGTCCTCCGATGGGTTCGGCTCCGCGATGTTGTAGACTTTCGTCGCCATGACTGCCTCCTAAGCTTCTAAACGACTATGACCTGTTTAGGAATCCCGACCAGCAGGAGAGGACATGGATTGCCGACTCCGCGCCGAACACGATCCTCAAGCTTTCGCCAGTGGGTCGTTGCCTCGCCAAACTTATCTGACACAAACGCGTGCGCCCAACCCTCCTCGAAGGACCCCTTGGTCTTGGACGAACGCTCTATTATCTCAAGCTGGCGTGCCGTCGGTGAGTAGTATTTTGAAAGTGCCGCTGTTCCATTCACGCCGTTTTTCCGTGCGAACTGCGCTACGACGTCTCGAAGGGACTCCTGAAGCGTCGAACCTCTGGTTATGATGGCACCGATCGATATCACGCCGTCGGCGTGTAGCCGCTTAAAGTTCTCTAAGTCCCGATCGAAAAATGGATCCTTGTTGTTCCATTCAATCTCAAGAGCGAAGGTACCGGTGGAGAAGCGCTTGACGTGATCAATTTCGTGCGAGATGGACTCCTTCTCTTCTCCATCGACGATCTTCTTGATCTCGAAGCTATGCTTTTTCCAACCGTAATCGTCCGCTAGCGTCCGGCGCATGCGTTGGGTGAGTTCGCCCTCCCCGCCACCCCCCCGAATGAGTTCCACAACAGGTATTTGAACGGAAAGAAGAACCCGCTCAAGCTCCGTAACGGCATCAGCCATATCGTGCTTCAGAATGGCTTCTGCGTGGTGCAGCGCCAGCACCTGAAACCCTTTCTTCTTTAGCTTCTCAAACATTGCAGGTCTTCCAGCTTGGAGGTTCGGAACAGTGATTCTTTTGACGCCTAACAACGGTGGGCATCACCAGCAGCGCGACACGAACCGGCGCGCTGTCTGGTGCATGCCGTGTTAGACCGCTGTCGCATCGTGAGCTACGCACCAGTCTCAACGGCCAGTTGTTTCTGCCTGATCCATTTGGCACTGTCAGGAGTTACGACCAAGACATCGACCGGGCCGCCGACAGTCTTTTCCCTGGCTTGGAAGCGCAGGGTCTCAATTGTGCTTCTGATACCGAATACCGCGAAGTCGATAGCGTCTTGCAGAGTGAAGAACTCGAACGGTACGCCGAAGTACGGCAATGGTGCCGGTGGCTGACCGCCTGGCTGGACCAGCGCCACTTCGTTCAAGAGGCGTTGGAGGACGTCAATCTCTCCTCCCCAATTGGCACCTTGCTGATTCACCGGATTCAGGCGAGTCACCGGGCCAACTGCTGGATCGACAAAGAACACCGTCTGGTCCAAACCAGTAGTGGTCTGTGCATAGCCCGCCACGTGAAACACCGTGCCAGGGCGAACACCAAGTCCTGTCAAATACGTCTTGAGATCGTTGGCAACCTGCTCGGCTGGCAAACTCTGTCCCTTCAGTTTCTCGACGATGAAGGACTCCACAAATCCCGCGATTGGGACGCCAGCGATATCCGCGGCCCCGCAAGTGGCGATGCCGACGTTGCCTGGGGCGAGGAACAGCTTCTTTGCGCTGTCAGACGTAGCCAGTGAGAGGGTATGAGGCTGGCCTCCCGGAAGGGTGCGGGGGATGGTGAGCGTCAGACGACTGTCCGCCGCCATCACAATCCCTTCCCGCACGTAGACGCTGATGATGAGCGACATTGGGTCTCGATTCGTTCGAATCTGATGAGCGGTCTAACTATTAAGTGAGTCGCTTGAGTCGGCTGCAAACGTCGGCAGCCTATCTCTTGAGACGGCCAGGCTAGTCACAACTGAATTGGCCGCAATATCCAACGCTTAGCTGCGCGTGTCAAGAATTTTGTGGTCGCCAAACGCTGCCGTAATCGGCGGCCTATCTCCATAACAACCCGCGGCCTATCTCGACCGCCGCCTGGGAGCATCATCTGAGGAGCAATGCCGAAGCGGCCAAGGGCCAATATTAAGGCTTGAGCGGTAGCTCTGACCTCGCGCCGTGCGCGGCCTTCATCGGAACCTGGGACCCGGTACTTGGCACCAGAAACCTTGGCGGCGACATTCGAGTTTCTGAAGGGTCAGCCTGGCCATTTTGAGGTTAGGGGCAGGATGTGTAGCGGGACTCCAGGGTGGCTCGGGGTTGCTGTACCCGCTAAAGATTTTCCCATTCCGCCACGGAAATGCCCGCCTCTCTGAGAATGGCCCGCAGAAGATGGCCTCCGATGTCGCCTCGATGGGGATTCGGAATCCGAATGCGGAGATGGCCTTTGGTCATGAACTGATGTTTCCCGACAGAAGATGGACCACGAAACCCAAGCTGGTGGAGGCTGTGAATCAAGACCGCTCAGATTATGGGTCCAGGGCGCGCTATCAGGCAACTTCTTGGATGGTCAGCGTGATGCCGTCGATGGGTGGGAGCGGATGGCCCATTCTGAGTCCCAAGGCAATCCACTCTTCCAAGACTTCTCGCAACTTCTCATGGCAGGCTTCCAGCGTATCAGCCTGCGCCCACACTCCCTGAAAGCCTTCAATGCTGGCAAAATATCCTTCTCCATCTGGCAGCATCTCATAGTGGGCTTTCCGTAGCGCGGCATTGATGTAAGTCGTTAGCATACGCACTTCTTTTCTCGGAGACTCATGTTCCCTCTATTGAGGGAACCAATACGTCCCACCCAGGAAATCTGCGACGGTTGCGGTGATTGTCCTGCCTTTCCAATGGCTTGTCAAGTTCCTCCAGTACCGCCCGTTGCCGACAAACACTGATAGTATTATCCCATTATGGCTGCAACGAATTAAGCGCCTGGGTCAGAGCGTCTGCTGGAGTGCGAATCCCTCTCGCGCCTCCATGGAACGCATGGTATAGATTATCGTGGAGCGAGTATACTGATCCCCTTGAAAAGTAGGCAGGAGCTGTGACACACTGGGGCAACTCAACGAAGGGGAATAGGAGTTTGCCTTAAGGAGTGAGCGCGATGGAAAAGAAGCAACGGCAGTTTGCTCTCTGGTACTTCATAGCCGCCTTTTGGCTTGTGCTGGGGATTCACGAGTTCCTGATAGCCCGCCACACGGAGACCCTCCTGTACAGCGATTTCAAGGTGCTCCTGAAAGCCGGCAAGGTGGAAGACCTGTCCCTCGGTGAGCGTATCATCTCCGGGCGGCTGAAGCGGGAGGGGCTGGAAGGGCTCCTCCCAAAAGAGAAGGTGGAGGAGATTCAAAAGTTGGCCGGTGGGGAGCATCGA
>JANGEZ010000317.1:0-1974 GCA_031838355.1 Candidatus Methylomirabilis sp. bin48
CAGATGCTGCTCAACTTTGCGCACGGCGGCGCGGCGATCAACGTGTTGGCGCGGCATGCCGGTACCCGGGTCGTGGTCGTGGACATGGGCGTGAAGGTGCCGCTCCCCGCGGTCCCAGAGATCCGGGCGCACCGCATCGGGCTTGGCACGCGCAACTTTACAAAGGGGCCGGCGATGACGCGAGAAGAGGTCGTCGCAGCGGTCGAGGTCGGCATTCAGATCGCGGAGGAGCTGGTGCGGGACGGGGTGACCCTCCTGGGCATTGGCGACATGGGCATTGGCAACACGACCGTCGCGAGCGCCTTGGCCGCGGTGTTCACAGGAGCACCTGCGGAGGAAGTCGCGGGCCGAGGCACCGGGATTGATGACGTGGCCTTCAAGCGAAAGGTCGACGTCATCCGGCGGGGGCTCTCGGTCAACCGTCCTGATCCACAGGATGGCATCGATGCCTTGGCCAAGGTCGGGGGATTTGAGATCGCCGGGCTTGCCGGCGTGGTCTTGGGCGGAGCGGCGTCTGGGGTCCCGATAGTGGTCGATGGATTCATCTGCGGCGCCGCAGCGCTCGCCGCGACGCGGATTGCGTCCCTCACGGCAGGCTACCTCATTTCCTCGCACCGCTCCGTGGAGGCCGGGCACGAGCTCGTGCTCGAGGCACTCGGCACCAAGCCCCTGCTCGATCTGGACCTGCGTTTAGGCGAAGGTACCGGCGCGGCGCTAGCCATGAATCTCGTCGAGGCAGCGCTGCGCATCCTTCGCGAGATGGCGACATTCACCTCGGCGGGGGTGAGCGATAGTGGCGCCTAGTTGTGTAGCAAGCGGTACTGGAGCTGTCTCTCTCCATGTTCGCGCATGATCATCTCATGGGCGCTCTACGTCAGGAGCTAGACCGCTGCTGGCACCCATGATCATGGGTTAAGAAGCATCGTCCGCGGAGAAGAGTCTTCTGGTCACAGCGCTCTGCCGTTTCTACCGCAGGGGCAGGCCGGGTATGACCGGTTGGACGCTGCGGCATGAGCGCCCATCGACTGCGCACTGCTCTGGGGTCTCGCTCGTCTGCGTTCATCTTTGCCGTGATGAAAATGCTTCAATCGCTCACCATCGCCTTCGGTTTCTTGACACGACTACCGGTGAAAAATGCCCTGGTCGAAGATGCCGACTTGGGTCGTTCGCTATCGTGGTTTCCCATCGCCGGGATGGCGCTAGGACTCGCGCTTGTCGGAACGGAGCGGATCCTGCGCGGCTATCTGTCCTCAGACCTGGTGGCAGTTGGCCTCGTTGCGCTCCTTGCGGCGCTTACGGGCGGCCTTCACCTGGACGGGCTGGCCGACGTATCGGACGCTCTTGGCGGGGGACGTGGGGATCGCCAGCGTATGCTCGCGATCATGAGAGACAGCCGCATCGGAGCCCACGGAGCTACGGTTCTCTGCCTGTTTTTGATCGCGAAGGTGTTCACCGTCATGATGGTGCTCCGGCATGACGCCGTATGGGAACTGTTCGCCTTTCCCATTCTGGCACGATGGGCGGTGATCCCACTGGTAATCTTCTTCCCGTACGCGCGGGTCGAGGGTCTGGGGAGGCCCTTCCACCGGTACGGGCGCCCGCTCCATTTTGCCGTGGCGACGTGCCTGACGTCGGCCTTGGTAGCCTGGACGGGCGTGCGTGTTATTGTACCGGGAGTTTCCGCACTCGCCGTTGCCCTGGGAATGGGTCTGTGGCTGAAGCGTCGCCTCGGCGGTCTCACAGGTGACGTCTACGGCGCCGCGATCGAGTTATCAGAAATCGTCTTTCTCATTGTCGCAGGGCTCGGAGATGGACGGTAGTGGTCAAGCGGGTTGACGCTCCCCATCGGCCCACCCGTTGAGCGCAATTTCGATTGGTGCGCTGTTCGGTCCGGGGTGTGAAACGGCCCGTCACAGGAAGGAGCCGTATTTTCTTGACACTACGGGTGAGCGTGGGATTAGATATACCTTACCC
>JANGEZ010000318.1:0-7294 GCA_031838355.1 Candidatus Methylomirabilis sp. bin48
AACCGCCAGGAAGATCACCCGCTCGGCCATGGCCCGGTTCACCAGACCCATCTGCACCAGCATGTACCCAACGATACAGGTGGTGAAGACTTCGAAGGTGACCTCAACCCACATATGGATGTTCATCCACCGCCAGTAGTCGGAGATGGCGAAGTTCTGCGTCGGGGTCATGAACAACCCGAAGAACAGGAACAGCACCATCATGCCGCTGCCGTAGAACAGCCAGGCCGGCACGGACCACATATTCTGGCTTGTGATCCACGGCTTCACGGCGCGGAAGATGATGAAGACCCAGAGGACGAACGAGGTCAGCATGAGGATATGCCAGAATCGTCCGAGCTCCAGGAACTCCCAACCCTGACTCCCGAACCAGTAGGCCATCTCGTCGTTAGCAAACCACCCGGTATGTCCGAGATAGATGCCAAACAGCGCGCCTGCACCCACGCTGACACACAGGGTAAAGAGCAGGTTGATCAGGAACCGCTGTCCATTCGGGACCCTCGAAATCCTTGGCAGGAAGAAGAGGGTGTAGCCGACCCAGGCCATAAAGAACCAGTAGATCTGGACGATAAGATGCCAGCCTCTGGCAACGCTAAAGGGGATGGTGAGCCCAACCGCGCCCAACATCGCATCAACTGGTCCACCGCCGATGAAATCTTCTGCGCTGATGATACCTGCCAGGATCTGGACCAGGAACAGGATCACGGCAAAAGCAAAGAACTTATACGTCGCACGCTGGGTGGGACGAACATAGGCGTCGCCCTTGTTCTCAAGGTCAACCGTGGTCAGCGACCAATCCCGCCCATTGAACGGCTCGCCTGGCAGGGTCTTCATCTCCCCGTAGACGTACAGGACGAGCATGGTGCCAAGGAACAGCACGAAGATCGAAAGGAAGCTCCAGATATACGTCGCGTATGTCGGGAAGTTACCGACCGCTGGATCGTATGGCCAGTTGTGGGTGTAGCTGTAGACCTCACCCGGTCGATTCGCCCCGGAAACCCAACCGCCCCAGAAGAAGTAGCCCGCTAAGGCCTTGATGTCTGCTGGGTTGCTGATGTAGCTCTTAATTCTGCCATTCTGAAATGCTTCTACGTAGGTTTGATCCGTAAACATCCGGGTGTAGTGAGTGATCAACTCCTGGTACGCAAAAATCTGGGCATCGTTAAGACGAATAACGCCAGCCGCTGAGTCGTACAGATTCGTATGGATCTCTCTCGCGATCCTCGACGTGATCATGTCCTTGTCGTCTTGGGTCACAGGCCGCGTCTTCGCGATCTCATTCTCATAGTACGTGCCCATAGAGACGGACGTGCGATGGAGAGCCTCAGCGGTGAAATCCGGTCCGCGCTCAGCTCCGTCTCCCCAGAAGGAGCCATACGTCATCAGGCCCTTCAGGAAAAACACTTGCTTTCCACGATTCATTTCCCACTCTGGGATCACAACTTCCCCAGTGGTGGACGCCACAAAATTCACCAGCGGGGGAGCGCTCGCATAAGTCCAGACGCCGAGAGCAATAAGGCCTACGACGCTGATGGTCGTGACGATTAAAGCATGAAGCCACCAATATTTCTTAATTAATAGGGCTTGTGCGAAGGTCCGATTGGCCTTCGCCTTAGTAACGGCTGTATTAGGGTTAGGACTCATTTTTCCTCCCGTGGCTCTTCCTATGATTTAGGGGCCACTCTCCTGTTGTTATTGCAGTCCCGCATTTGTTGCTGTTACCCCCTCCGTCGGGGCCATACGGGCTCCGCGAATGGCCTGCATGGCGCGAACTAGACAGCACACGCCCGGTCAGCCAGTCGGTGACCCGTTGCTCTGCTTGCTCTACGTGCCGATTCACCTCCTTTCGCTATTGTGAAGCTCACAGGGAAGACTACCGCCGTGGCGATATCGCGATCCATGGTAGCCTTTGTAACGCCCACAATTGAATCAACTCACGATGCATATATATAGTCTCACGCTACTTTAATATACTACCCCGGTGGGTCTCGTAAATCCGACAATTGACCTAATTTAGTGATGCATATTCACTACGCTTAACTATTTTACTTCCCGCGAGTCCGCAACTTCAATGATTGACCCAATTCACCATGCTTATACAGTGAGATATGTACTATTTTCCCGCGGGTCTCGTAAATCCGACAATTGGCTCAATCTGTTCGATCGCGGCTATCACGCTGCCTTGGGGGGTTCCTTTGTGGCTCCCCGCGCCGGTCCAGCCTCCGCGCGAGTCGTGGGCTCTCGCCGCGTGATCTCGTTCACGTAGGCCACAACCTCCAGTCGAGAATGAACATTGAGCTTACTGAAGATGTTCTGGATATGGTTTCTCACCGTGGTTTTACTGATGAAAAGCTGCTCCGCGATGGCCGCCGTGGTTGCGCCAGTCCGCATAAGGGTGACGACCTGCAGTTCCCGCCGAGTTAGTTCAGCGATGTGGGGAGGGATCTCCTCGCTCATCGCGAGTTGAGTCTGAGCCAGTTGTTGGCGAACGAGGACTTCAAGCTGGTGTGCCGCAGTGACATCACGAAAGAGGTGGGCGACCGTCGGAGGCTGGTTGTCGTCACAGGGAAGGGCAACACAGCTCACGTCGATCCACAGCGGTTTGCCTGTCCTCGTCCGAGTAGCCATCTCAAAATGCTGGATCAGGTCTCCGCGGCCCATAGACATCTTGAGTGGGCAAGGCCACTGACAGAGCTGATTGCCGTTACTGTCACGGCCGTTGAAGAATTCGCGGCACTCCTGCCCGACGACTTGTTGCGCGGAAGCTTCCAGGATGGTTTCAGCGGCCCGGTTGCAGAATAGAATCTCACCAGACGGTGAACTGATGAATACCCCATCGGCCGTCTCCTCGAAAAGCCTGAAGGCAGCCTTCAGTGATTCCGCAGGCTGTGTGCCTCCTGGCTCGTCTTGTGAAATTTTTTTATCAACCACAGGCCGATGCTCGCCTTTCTCGTCAACACGGGGGGCGATCGCATCACCTGCACGAACTCCGACATCCTGCCTACGATCTGTCCGCCGGGTCCGCGCCAATCGTTTCGATCCGGTGCCTGGATACGCCATGATGCTAATGTACAGTCCTCAGTCAGACCTGTCAAGCCAAAAAGGGTATGAGTAGAGTACCCATTCGCGCCTTCAGTCCTCGACCCGCTCCCCGTCATCCGCTCTGCTGCCGGATGCCCACCAAGCGGTCGAGGATGCGCCGCGCCACCTGCCGTTTGGGAAGCAGCGGAAGCTCTTCGACCCTGTCTGCCGGATCGATGAGGATCATCGGATTGATGTCGCACGCGAACCCGGCCCCTGCCTGGCTCACGTCATTCGCCACAATCAGGTCGAGCTGCTTGGCCATTAGCTTGTGGTAAGCCCGCTGCACAACCTCGCCGGTCTCGGCCGCGAAGCCGACGACAATCCGCGCGCCCTTCTGCGCGACACGATAATCGCTGACCGCCGCCGCCTTGATCACCACCGTGGCCTCGGCCAGACGGCTAAGTACAGATTCGCAAGCACAACCGGCCGCGTCCACGTCAGGAAGAGGTGCTCAGTAGATCGTCGGCCAGCCCCTGAGCGAACCTGGCGATGGTATTGGCGGTGGCACAAGCGCGACCAGGAGCAGGTCGGCCTCATGCGCCGCGGCGATGTGCAGCATTGTCGCCTCGTCCCCCGGTGCCATGCGGTCGGTCGTCACCGTCAGCCTTGAGAGAGTGTCAAACGTCAGGGGGTCACAAAGGCTGGGCCGAGGCGGTCATGACGATCCGAACACAGGCCCCGCCGTGGTGAGCGCCCGCACAAGCTTCACGGCCTTATAGGCGGCGATACTCCCGGTCACGCCCAGTACCAGCGTGTGGTCCGATAAGCTCACTACAGAGTCCCCTCACGCGTCATCCGCTTCCCTGGCTTGCACCGTGCGTGCTGCTGCGCTGATCTCAATAGTAGATATGCTTAGTCCGGATTGCGTGCCTTACGGCCGCCGCATCGCGACGCTCGGCATGCATCCCTTCCGCCGGCAACCGGCGCTGCTCCAGGAGCCGGGCGGCACCCTCTGGCGTCCAATGAACTCCCTGTAGATTAAATGGGCTGAAACCTCTCATCTCTCCGCGTTCATCCCCATGCGGCCATCCAATACGGGGGCGTGCCACCCCGCACGTACACTGCCATTGCCGTCGATCGCCTTCAACCGAAATTTGCCATCCTGGCCGGCCGAAGAAAATCCTTGACAGGGGGGCGCAAGCTGGGCAATAGTGTCCCACCATGTAGCGGGAGTTGCATGGCAGGTTGCGACTCGCTTGAGGGCCTGAAACCCGCGTTCACCCAGCGCGGGATTGCGTGTCGGGGCGGGGCCAGTGTAGCGCCCCGTACCGGAAAAGCGCTCCGAATTCGGGAGTGCGGTGATTAACCTTAAAACGCAGAGGGGGAGTCATGGAACAAAGAAAGTGGTGGATTCGTGGTGTCGTCGTGGGCAGCGCCTTGCTGCTCGCCCCGATGGGGGCGTGGGCTGACAAGCTCACAGAGCTCGAGCAGGCCTTTGAGACGCAGCAGAAGTCGCTACAGCAGTTGCAGCAGGAGATGCACCGTCTACGGCAAGACCGGACCGCGCAGCAGACCGATATCGACAGGCGCGTGATGGAGGTGGAGAAGAAGGCCGCCGACGCTGCAGCCTCGTCACTGCTCACCGGGTATGAACCCGGAAAGGGGTTCTTCCTGAAGTCAGCCGACGACCAGTTCCGACTGAACCTGAGCGGGTATGTCCAGAACTGGATGCAGGTTGAAGGGTCAAAAGAGGACGAACATTTCCCCGCTGGATCAGTGGCAGCAGGGAATGCACGGCACGACGCGAGTACCTTTAAGATGCGCCGTGCCCGAATCATCTTGAGCGGCACGATCTACAAGGACTTCGGCTTCCACATCGAGCCGGAGCTCGTGAGCGGCGGCCAGGGCACACGACTCGAAGCGGCCTTCGCCACCTACACGTATGCCCCTTGGGCAAAGGTGAAGGTCGGTCAGTTCAGGGACATGTACAGCCTCGAGATGGCAACGGCCTCTCAAGACCTGGACTTCGCCGAGCGGGCGGTCGTCGTCAGGGCGCTTGCCCCGGACCTGCAGATGGGTCTCCTCGTCTCTGGCAATCTGAAACTCGCCAACGTGCTACCCGTCTACTACGGATTGGGAATCTTTAACGGCTGCGGCCGGGTCGATCAGTGCTCCATCGACAACGACGGCGATAAAGAGTTCACCGGTCGATTTGCCTTTTCACCCCCGATGCCCATCGGGAATCTCACCATCGGCCTGAATGCCGATCACCGTAACTTCGACATCGTGAGAGGTAATGGCGCTCGCGACCTGGTGACGTCGCCCGTCGGCGCTCCCTCTGCGGCTCACCGTTTTAATCCGATTGGTCCAACCGGCACCACGCTGGCCGGTAACGGTAACGGCCTCCAGAACGGCTTCCTGATCAACGGGGACCGGAACACTGGCGGCGTCGACTTCGTGTTCGACTGGTACCCATTTATTCTCAAGGGTGAGTACCACTACGCCCTCCAGAAGCGTAACGGTTTGGGTGCTGGCGGCACGGATCTCGATGAGCTCCAAATGCAGGGTACGTATGGGACGATCGGCTACTGGATCTTCGGCAATAAGCGCAGTGGCCTGCTAGCCAACACGCGCTACGAGTTCCTGCGCGTCGATGACCGTTCGGGCTCCTTTAATTCTGCCACGACTGGTGCGACCACCGAGCAGACACTGGAGATGCAGTCTGGCACCCTCGGTCTGACCTGGTATGTCAACCCCAGCGTCTGGGTGCGGGGTAACTACATTGTGACCGACCTCAGCCCCAACCGGAATCAAGTCGGAATGAGCAATAGCCACGGCAGCAACGTTGCTCAGCAAGGGATCGCTGAGTTGATGGTTAAGTTCTAAATTGATGGCAGGCTTCAGCCGGAGCTCACCAGATGCTACAACTGACAGACGCTGCGAAGATGGCGCAGGGCTCCTCGCGAAAGCGGGGTCTGTCGCTTCTGCTACGTACCATACATCTGGTGGGCTTCGGCATCCTGCTGGGGGGGCATACGTTCGCGATCGACGCAGACCGTTTGCTGCCGGCCCTGTACATGACGATCGCGAGCGGTATTGGTCTGATGGTGCTGGAGATCTCTACCATCGGACCACACTGGCTCTTCATGGGCAAAGGGGCAGCGGTGCTTGTTAAGCTGCTGATTCTCCTAGTGGTTCCCTATGCCTGGGATTATCGTCTACCCCTTCTTTTGCTGGTCGTGGCGATCGCCTCGGTGAGTTCGCACATGCCTGGGAGGTACCGCCACTACTCGATCCTCCAAGGCCGGATTGTCCAGATCGGGGAGGCTCTAAGCGTGACCTCGTCGAGAGAGAACGCCGGGCACACAACCTCACCGTCCTTAGTCGAATAAGGGAGGATAGCCAATCATGAAGTTCCTTACTTTAGCCAAGGTAAGACCGGGGGCATGGTCCAAGCTGGAAAACGATCTTCCTGCCGCCTGTTACGAGGGGATGAAGTCCGCTTATGTCACCTACGGCCAATACGATCTTGTTTTCGAATGGGAAGCCAAAGATATGGACACGGCAAATAGAATCATGAAGCATATGGCTGGATCAGACCTACTCACATCTGAAACCTTAGTAGTCGCCTCCACTCTGAAGGAATTCGGCAAGGTGCAGTAAGGGTGACCAACCTTTAGGGCTATAGCGCCTAGAGGTCGTCAAGCTCTCCATATAGTCACCTTCTTCGTCCCATCTCCACGCCTTTCGCCGTAATCCCTGACTTCGGTACGAAAGTCTCCCCCCTCGGTCAGCGCTGGAGTTCGAAGGAAGCGCTGACTCTCCGACCGATCAGCCGTACCGGCACTGGCAGGCCCGCTGTTCCGTTGCGAACTGTAGACGACACAGTCGCATTGAGATCACTCACTCCTTCAGCCTACCCCTCCGAACCAGATTCCGTCGCGCCATTCGCTGCGTTCCCTCCCAATTCCCCAGACCCTTCGACTCCACTAAAACTATAGAAGTTGGGCTTGACAAACTCATATGCTTGCTTTAACCTAAAGATGTTTTCTACAAGTCTCGATGCAGCCAGTTGCTCAGGGGACTGACTTACTCTAAACTTGGCTATGTCGATAAGAAGGCAACGGTAGGTTGTTCAGTGCAGTGAGAGTCGGATGATAGACCCTGGCCATAAGATGTTTCTTTTGTCCGCCATAACGTCCCGGATGCTTGACGCTCGGCTTCGGTATGTCGGTATGACGCGAAGGAGGTCATTGCCGTGAACAAGCGT
>JANGEZ010000319.1:0-3824 GCA_031838355.1 Candidatus Methylomirabilis sp. bin48
ACAGCCGTCAACGCGCCGACCCAGGCCACTACTTCGAGGCTGAAAGGCGCGAGGTTAAAGAGGGGGTTCGATCGGGCCACCATATAGACGCCTGCCGTCACCATCGTGGCGGCATGGATCAGGGCTGAGACCGGAGTGGGCCCCTCCATGGCATCGGGGAGCCAGACGTAGAGCGGAAGCTGGGCCGACTTTCCCATCGCGCCCACGAACAGGAGCAGCGTAATGGTGGTGTAGATCCCCGCGCCTAAAGCGGGATCGATGGCTGCAAATACCTCGGTGTACTTCAACGATCCGAAGGTGCTCCAGATGAAAAAGAGTCCGAGCATGAAGCCGGCATCGCCAATCCGATTGACGACGAACGCCTTCTTGCCGGCATCCGCGGCCGATTTTTTCTCATACCAAAAGCCAATCAGCAGGTATGAACAGAGCCCAACCCCCTCCCACCCCAAGAACATGAGAAGATAGTTATTGGCGAGCACCAACACCAGCATGGAGAACATGAAGAGGTTGAGATAGGTAAAGAAGCGAGCGAAGCTTCGATCGCCGTGCATATAGCCGATCGAATAGATATGGATGAGAAGCCCGACGAAGGTAACCACCAGCATCATAACGGTCGAGAGCGGATCGACCAGAATCCCGATCGGCACTTTGAGGTTGCCGACCTTCAGCCACGAATAGACGTCCCAATCGAGCGTCTCACCACCAACCGTCTGAAAGAAAACGACAAACGCCACAAGGCATGACAGCCCTGCGGCAGGGATAGCCACCAGATGGGCTCGATCCTTGATCCGGGCGCCGAACAGCCCGTTGATCAGGAACCCGATCAGTGGCAGGAGTGGTACGAGCGCAACGAGTTTCATAATGGTATTACCATTTCATCAGGTTGATCTCGTCGACATTAATCGTCTTAAAGTTCCGGTACAGTCCGAGGATAATCGCCAGTCCCACTGCCGCCTCGGCTGCCGCCACGGTAATGACGAAGATAGCAAAGATCTGCCCCTGCAGCATCTGCTGGGGCAGATAACGAGAGAACGCCACGAAGCTCACGTTGATGGCATTAAACATAAGCTCCAGCGCCATAAGGACCCCGACGGCATTGCGGCGCGTCAGGGCTCCAAACATCCCGATGGCAAAGAGCAGTGCGCTGAGAATCAGGTAGTGCGAGAGTGGCACCATCCCTCAGTCCTTCCCCTGGTCGCGTCGAGCCAGGACGATGGCGCCCACCATGGCCGCCAGGAGGAGGAGCGACACAACCTCAAATGGCAGGACATAGGTGGTCAGCAGGAGCCTCCCGAGCGAGGCGGTATTATCTGACGCGGCCAGCATGGGCGGCACCAGAGCGGGAAAACCCTTCAGGTTGGCATAAGCCATGAGTCCAAAGAGAGCGAGGGCCACCACCGCGCTTATCCCCACCTGCTCATTCATGATCTTGCCCCCTCTGGCCGAGATCCGGCTGGTCAACATGATGGCGAAGAGCAGGAGGATGGTGATACCCCCCACGTACAACAGCACCTGCGTGGCTGCCAGGAACTCGGCATCGAGCAGGATGAACAGCGCAGCCACGCCGAAGAACGCGAAGACCAATGCGATGGCGCAATGCACGATGTTTCTGGCCAGGACCACCAGAAGGGATGCCCCCACGGTGAAAGCCGCCATGAGGTAGAATACAGCTTGGGTCACAGTCACGAGCGTAACTCCACCATACTATCCTCGCAGCACCAGGATCAATCCGGTAATCCCCATATTCAAAAAAGCCAGCGGTAGCAAGACCTTCCACCCCAGGTACATGAGTTGGTCGACTCGCAGCCTGGCCAGCGTCCAGCGCAGCCACATCATCACAAAAATAAGGAAATAGGTCTTCAGAAGGAACCAAAGCCACCCCGGCAGCAACGGCCCATGCCAGCCACCCAGAAACAGCGCAGTGGCGATGGCCGACACCGTGAACATATTGGCGTATTCTGCCAGGAAGAAGATGGCAAATCGCATCCCGCTGTACTCAACATGAAAGCCGGCCACCAGCTCTGACTCGGCCTCCGGGATGTCGAATGGCAGCCGGTTGCATTCAGCGATGGCTGCGATCAGATAGATGAGGAAGCCGAGCAGTTGCGGGATCACAAACCAGACCCCCTGCTGCGCCTCTACGATCCGGGTCATACTCAGGGAGCCGACCGTCATGATGACCCCAAGAATCGAGATCACGAGGGGGACCTCGTAGCTCACTGCCTGCGCCGCCGAGCGGATCGCGCCCAGGACTGAATACTTGTTGTTGGAGCTCCAGCCGGCCATGATGATCCCCACCACCGTCAGGGAGGAGATCGAAATGTAGAAGAGCACGCCGATGTTCAAATCGCTGACGATGAGGCCCGGACCAAACGGGATGATGACATAGGCCGCAAGTCCGGCCGCAAAGACCACCATGGGCGCCAAGGCAAACACAAGCCGGTCAGCACCCTCCGGGACGATATCCTCCTTAATAAGGAGCTTGATTCCGTCGGCGATACTCTGGGCCCAGCCATGCCAGCCACCGACGCGCATCGGCCCAAAGCGAACCTGGATGTGGGCGCTGATCTTCCGCTCCCACCAAACCATGAACATGACGGAGACGGCAACGAAAATGAGAACAGCCGTGGCCACCACCACCATCACGATCAACTGAGGGACGAACAGGGGCAACCCCCTGGCCTCGAAAGCGCTGTAGAAGTTCTCCGTCAAACCTTCCATGCTTACTCGGGTTCCAGATTTTGAAATTGGGGTTTCGTGACTCGAAACTCGAAACTCGAAACTCGAAACTGCATCTCTAGCGATCCACCTCGCCCAGCACGATATCGATGCTCCCCAGGATGGCCACAATATCAGCAACGAGGCAGCCTCGACCAATGACGGGAAGTACACTCAGGTTGACAAAAGCCGGGGAGCGGACCTTGTACCGATACGGTTTCTCAGAGCCGTCGGAAACGAGGTAGAATCCGAGCTCACCCCTGGGCGACTCTACCCTGGTGTAGATGTCTCCGACGGGCGGCTTCAGCTTTTTCGGCACCTTCCCGATAATCTCACCGGGCGGCAGACCCTGAAGAGCCTGCTCAACGATCTTTACGCTCTCGTCCATCTCGATACGTCTGACCATATATCGGTCCCAGACGTCGCCGGAGGTTCCCACCGGGATGTCGAATTCGAAGCGATCGTAAATGGAGTACGGATCGTTCCGGCGTAGATCCCACTTGATCCCGGAGGCACGGAGCATCGGCCCGCTGATAGCGTAGTCAATGGCGGTCTTTGCGTCGAGTTTCCCGAGACCCTGTACCCGCTTCTGGAAGATGATGTTGTCGCTCATGAGCGCGTCGTACTCCGGCAGGCGCGGTTTAAACCATTCCAGAAATGCCTTGCAATCAGCCAGGAAGGAATCAGGGAAGTCTAACGGCATCCCGCCGATCCGGTAGAAAGCATAGTTCAGTCGCTGTCCCGAAACCGACTCGAAGAGATCCAGGATCTTCTCCCGCTCCCGGAAGGCGTACATGAAAATCGTGAAGTTGCCCAGGTCGAGGCCTAACGTCCCCAACCAGATCAAGTGGCTGGCGATTCGTTGCAACTCCCCCAGGATCACCCGCATATACTCGGCTCGCTCCGGTACAACAATCCCGATGAGCCTTTCCACCGTTAGCACGTAGCCAAAGTTGTTATACATAGAGGCGAGATAGTCCAGTCGATCGGTATACGGGATGATCTGGGTATAGGTGCGGTTCTCGCCGATCTTTTCATGGCAGCGGTGCAGGTAGCCGATGTACGGGATGACCTCGGTCACGACCTCACCATCCAACTTTAACAGG
>JANGEZ010000320.1:0-1984 GCA_031838355.1 Candidatus Methylomirabilis sp. bin48
AGATCATGGCCTGGCTGAATCGGCGCTCCACGATCACCGGACTGAACGTCGCCATGATGACGACGCTGATGCTCCTGATCATCGGCCTGGTGGAGGTCATCTCGGCCAAGCACAACACGCGGTTCGACCTGACGGCAGGGAAGCGGTATACCCTCTCCGATCACGCCAAGAAGGTGGTTACGCGACTCGCCAAGGATGTCCAGGTTACAGCCTTCTTCCGAGCTGACCAGGCGGAGCGCCGACCCGCGGAAGACCTCCTGCGCCAGTATGCCGACCTCTCGCCGCGGTTCCGCTTCGAGGTGGTCGATCCTGACAGGAATCCTGGCAGGGCCAAGCGATATGGCATTACCACGTACGGCGCCACGGTCTTAGAGACCAAGGACAAGGAGGAAAAGATCACTGAGGTGGACGAGGAGCACCTGACGAACGGGCTGGTGAGGCTGCTCCGCGAGGGGAAGCAGACGATCTATTTCTTGAAGGGGCACGGCGAGAACGAGCTGGAAGACGGGTCGCGGAACGGCTACCGGCAGGCCAAAGAGGCCATCGAGAAGGCTAACTACCAGGTCAAGGATCTGTTGCTGCTTCGCGAACGAGAGGTTCCGCAGGACGCCTCGATGCTGATCATCAGCGGGCCGAAGCGCGACCTGGCTGAATCGGAGCTGCAGGCCCTGCAGGCGTTTGTCGAGCGAGGCGGGAAGCTGTTCATCCAGCTCGATCCGTTTACGGCGCCGAGCCTCAAGACGTTCGTCGGTCGGTATGGCATCACGATCGGCGACGATGTGATTGTGGATCAGAACGCTCGCATCATGGGTGGCGATTACCTGATGCCCGTAGTCTCAACCTACTACCCGCACGCAATCACCCGGGATTTTACCCTCGCCTCCCTTTTTCCGTTTGCGCGCTCGGTTGACGTCGCGGAGCCATCGCCGCAGGGGGTGACGGTCAAAAAGCTTGGAGAGACGGGGCCGGGGAGCTGGGCCGAGACCGACAAAGGCGAGCTGAATCGCGGCCAGCTCAGCTTTGAGAAAGGGCAGGACCGACCGGGACCGGTCCCGATCGGCGTCGTCGCCACGGCGCAGGTAAAGCCGGCAACGGCGCCAGGACCCGAGGCGGGGAAGGCGGCAGCCACAGCGCAGGGGGCCAACGAAGGGCAGACACACAAGCAACCGGGAGTGGCCAGACTGGTGGTGTACGGCAACTCCGCCTTTGCCAGCAACAACTTCCTGAACTTCTCCGGCAACCGTGATCTCTTCCTGAACAGCATCAGTTGGCTGGCCGAGGATGAGGAGATGATCTCTATCCGGCCCAGGGAGGCGAAGAGCACCCCCATCATCTTGAGCGCGATGCAAGGACGGATGGCCTTCTGGCTGCTGGTCGTCGTGGTCCCTGCCCTGTTCCTGATCTCCGGGACATCGGTGGTCCTCGGGCGGAGGCGGTCGCGGTGAGGTGGCGATCGCTCGGCCTTCTCGTGTTGGTTCTGGCGGCTCTGGCCGTGGCCTACTACGCCCTGGAGACCAAGAGCACACTATCCGGACCGGATGCCAACCGATTATTCCAAGCCGAGGAGAAGGACGTCGAGAAGATCTCCATCACGCGGGACGAAGAGCTGATCGTGCTGAAGCGTGAAGGCGACGGGTGGCTGCTGATCGAGCCTGTACAGGCTACGGCCGACGGTTCAGAGGTCGCCTCGCTGCTCCATACGCTCCTGGAAACCAGGGAAGAACGGCGCATCGAGGAGGCGCCAAGGAGTCTCGCTGACTACGGGTTGGAGCGTCCTTCGATCCATCTCAGCGTGACGCTCAAGGGTGGGAAAGCGTTACCAGCGCTCCTGCTGGGCGATCTGAACCCGAACGGTCGTTCCGTCTATGCCAAACGACCCGATCAGCCCGCGGTCTTCTTGGCGACCGTCATCGTGCGACTCCGCGCGGACCGGAAGCCGGACGATTTTCGCGACAAGACCCTGCTGGCGCTGGAGCCAAACGAG
>JANGEZ010000321.1:0-2099 GCA_031838355.1 Candidatus Methylomirabilis sp. bin48
ACCTGCTGGACGGCCGCCGCGACAGGGTCTTCCCAGCCGGTGTTCGGGTTGTCGATCTTGAAGCCGCTTTCGTAGATCCCCTCGACGAAGTCCACGGTTGCGCCCTGCAGCTTGGGCGCGCTTTCCGCATCGACGTACACATTGAAACCGTCAACGTCGATCACGGTGTCTCCGGCCTCTTTGTCCTCCTCCGTCGCGAACGCCAACTCGTATCGGAGGCCCACAGGGCCTCCCCCTGCCACCGCCACACGCACCCCTACACCCGGCTGCCTCTCGGCCTCCATAAGCGCGAGAAGCTTCTTTTTTGCCGATTCAGTGATCGTGAGCATCTGTTCCTTCCTGTGGGGCTTTACGCCCATGTTGGTTCAAATCTCTGGCCCATGTCAAAGCTGGACCATCTATATGGTAGACACAAAGGTGCCCTCACGTCAAACTGAAGCACCCACTTAGAATGACGTGATCAGTGGCCTGCGCCCTTTCGTTTTTTCCTCTTTTGCGGTATGATTCACGCACAAGAAAGCTGGCGAGAGACCGGAAAGGCGGCCGGGAAATTGAGCTGGTGGCTCAGCGGCGTCTCGTGGTGATAGGCGGGTCAACCCTTATCAGTTCGTCAGAGAGGAGCAACCGATGGCTTACGAGGCAAGGAATTACGAGCAGTTGCTGGGGATCGAGGGATTGAGCGATCAGCTCTTAAAAAACCATTTTACGCTCTACCAGGGGTATGTGACCAATACCAATAAGCTGGCCGATGCGTTGAATCAACTGCTCAAAGAGGGCAAGATAGCCGTTCCGGAATACGCAGAGATGAAGCGGCGATTTGGCTGGGAATTCAACGGAATGCGCTTGCATGAGTACTATTTTGGGAATATGGTGAAAGGCGGAAAAGGGCTGGACCCGGCCTCAGGATTGTCTCAAAAGCTTGCAGCGGACTTTGGCTCATACGACAATTGGCAGAAGGATTTTAAAGCCTCAGGCGCCATCAGGGGGATCGGGTGGGTGGTCTTGTGCCTTGATCCGGTCGCCAATCGAACGTGTAACGTCTGGATCAATGAGCATGACGCGGGACACTTGGCCGGGGGCATCCCCCTGATGATCATGGATGTCTTCGAACATGCGTTTATGATTGACTATGGGCTGAAGCGAGCCGATTACATCGAGACCTTCTTTCGAGTCATCGACTGGTCGGCTGTAACGGCGCGGTACGCTAACGCCCCGAAAGTGACCTTGTAGTGGTAGGCTGAGGAAGATGAGCCTGTATTGGGACGACACGTACGAGATTGCGCAGGCCCTGATTCAATCTCATCCTGAGCAGGATCCCCTGGAGGTCCCGTTCACCACTCTGCTCAATTGGATCACCGAGCTCGCGGATTTCAACGACGATCCTAACGGCGTCTCGGAGGCCAAGCTGGAGGCGGTTCAGATGGCCTGGTACGAGGAGGTGACGGGCTAAACCCTCACGTCGGAGCGGTGCCCTGATGCCTGCGCGGTCATACGATACACTCCAGGGGACGCTGGAGCGAATCACCTATGTCAATGAAGAGAACCACTATGTGGTGGCCAGGCTCCAGGTGCCTGGGCGGCGCGACCTGGCCACCATTGTCGGAAACCTGCCAACCGTCACGCCAGGCGAGACCCTCAAGCTGACCGGCGAGTGGATCCAGCACAACAGGTACGGCGAACAGTTCAAGGTCGAGGCGTTCGAGACTATCGCCCCCGCAACGCTCACCGGCATCGAGAAGTATCTGGGCTCCGGCCTCATCAAAGGGATCGGCCCGATCTTCGCCAGAAGGCTGGTGGAGGCCTTCGACATCGACACTCTGCGCATCATCGAGGAGGAGCCCTCCCGCTTGCTCACGGTGGATGGGATCGGCGAGGTACGGCTTCAGCGAATCCGGACCGCCTGGGAGGAGCAGAAAGAGATCCGGGAAGTGATGATCTTCCTACAGGGCCATGGCGTGTCCTCCGCCTATGCCGCCAAGATCTTCAAGACCTACGGAAAATCCTCCATCGCCATCGTCCAAGAGAACCCCTACCGGCTGGCCAAGGATATTTACGGAATCGGATTCAAGACCGCGGACCGAATCGCCCAGGCGATTGGG
>JANGEZ010000322.1:0-1831 GCA_031838355.1 Candidatus Methylomirabilis sp. bin48
AGGGGCCAGCAGGTTGGCTGTCGGACCATCCAGCTTTTCACCAAAAGTAGCAACCAGTGGCGGGCCAGGTCCCTGCCCTCCGAAGAGATCGACCGATTCCGCGCGAATCTTCAGGCTGCTGCAATCGCACCTGCCGTGGCCCACGGCGCCTACCTGATCAATCTGGCCTCCACCGACCCCGCGTTGCATCAGAGGTCGATGGCCGCCTGCCTGGAGGAGCTTGAGCGGGCCGAGGCGCTGGGCATCCCATATCTGGTGATCCATCCAGGGGCCCACATGGGGGCCGGCGAGGAGGCGGGATTACGACAGGTGGCGAACAGTCTCCGGGAACTCCTGAAGCGGACGAAGGGCTGTCGCGTCCAGGCGGTTCTCGAGACGACCGCCGGCCAGGGAACCACCCTGGGGTATCGCTTTGAGCAGATCGCGCTGCTCCTGGATCAGATCGGTCTCCCGGAGCGGACCGGCGTCTGCCTGGATACCTGCCACTTATTTGCCGCCGGCTACGACATCCGGACCCTCGACGATTATCACGGCGTCCTGCGTGTGTTCGATCAGGTCGTGGGCATACCCTTCCTCAGGGTCATCCACGTCAACGACTGCAAGAAGGAGCTGGGATGTCGCGTGGACCGTCACGAGCACATCGGTAAGGGAACGATCGGTCTCGAGGCATTCCGCTGCCTGGTCACTGATCCCCGTCTACGCGGGATCCCGATGATCATCGAAACCCCGAAGGACGACGACTTCGTCACAGCCGATCGCCGAAATCTGGAGACCCTTCGAGGTCTCGCGGAGGAGCAGCGGACTGAGTGAGAGCCTGCCGTGTGACTTCATTGATCGCTCGTAACTATTCAGATAGATAGGCTGAAGGCTGAAGGCTTTTAGGGGTAGAAACCGAGAGGGTCTTGAATAGCTCGAGTCGCGCCTTGCGAAATAATTTACGACCTTCAGCCTTCCGCCTAAACACCTGAGTAGTTACGATCGCTCCGCCATCACCGGGAAGATTTTTAGTTGCATTGATTCTGAAAAGGGGCTAACGTGGGGGCCGCAAGGAGAGGTGGGAATAGATTCGCGCCTGTGACCCTACCGCGGGCTATCGGCAGAGAAGATACAAGGAGGTCAACCAGGGCTGTTTCGCTATGATCCAGATGTTCCATGTGTACAAGACGTTTGGAAAAGATCTGGAGGCCTTGGTCGATGTCGATCTTCATATTCACAAAGGGGAGATGGTCTTCCTGGCTGGTCCCAACGGTGCCGGAAAAAGCACTCTACTCCGCTTGATTTTTTGTGACGAATTTCCTACCTCCGGTCAGATCCTGGTCAATGGCCGCACCACCGTCCGCATGAAACCGAGGGCAATCCCGTATCTGAGGCGAACTATGGGGATCGTCTTTCAGGATTTCAAGCTCCTTCGCAATTGGACTATCGAGGAAAACCTTGCCCTGGTGGCCCTAGTGGCCGGCGGGACGACGATACAGGCACGGCAAAAGGTCGCACAACTGTTGAAGCTGGTGGGGCTTTCTCACAAGGCACAGATGGTTCCGTGTAAGCTGTCAAGCAGTGAGCAGCAGCGGGTGGCGATGGCGAGGGCGCTGATGAATGATCCTCTTATCCTCCTGGCCGACGAGCCAACCGGGAACCTGGATACTGAACAGGCCGCAGATGCCATACGACTTCTTTTTGAGATTAACGCGCAGGGGACCACCGTCTTGGTGGCCACTCACAATCTCAAACTGGCAGAGGAGGCGGGCTGTCGCACAGTATTGCTCAAACAAGGGAGGATCGTCGAGGAATGGCAGCGGGTGAACCGGCCGACAGGTCCGGCTCAACAGAA
>JANGEZ010000323.1:0-3505 GCA_031838355.1 Candidatus Methylomirabilis sp. bin48
ACGATGCGCTGCCGTTCCTCCGTAGCCAACTGCTCCCGGTACGCAGCCTCCTGAATTTCCCGTTGGATGAATCCAACCTCGATCGCCCGAAGCATACCTCCCATTGCGTCGATTTTTTCAACGTAGGCGGTAACCTCTCGCTCGATCCGATCGGTCAGGGCTTCCAGATAGTAGGAGCCGCCGAGCGGATCGATGGTGTTCGCCACCCCGCTCTCATAGGCGATGATCTGCTGAGTCCTAAGCGCGAGGAGGGCCGCGTCTTCGGTGGGAAGTCCCAGCGCCTCATCGCGCGAGTTGGTATGCAGCGACTGAACCCCGCCAAGGACCGCAGCGAGAGCCTGCAATGCCACACGGACTACATTGTTCTCAGCCTGTTGCGCCGTGAGGCTCACGCCGGAAGTCTGCGCATGAAAGCGCATCATCCACGACCTCGGATCGCGTGCGCCCCACCGCCGCCGCATCATCCCAGCCCAGAGGCGACGAGCCGCCCGAAACTTGGCTACCTCCTCCAGGAGATCGTTATGGGCGTTGAAGAAGAAGGAGAGCTGCGAGGCAACGCGATCTATATCCAGCCCAGCGGCAATCGCCGCCTCCACATAGGCGATACCGTCGGCCAGCGTGAAGGCTACCTCCTGGACTGCCGTCGAGCCTGCCTCCCGAATATGATACCCACTGATGCTGATCGCGTTCCAGCGCGGAAGATGTGTGGCACAGTAGGCGACTGTATCGGTCACCAGACGCATCGAAGGTCCGGGCGGAAAGATATAGGTCCCCCTGGCAATATATTCCTTGAGGATATCGTTCTGAATGGTCCCCGCAAGCTGTTTGAGTGCGACGCCCTGTCGCTTGGCCACGGTCACATACATCGCCAGCAGGATGGCCGCAGTAGCATTGATGGTCATGGAGACACTCACCCGATCGAGGGGAATGTCTCGCAGCAGCGTCTCCATATCGGCCAGGGAGTCGATGGCCACACCTACCTTGCCCACCTCGCCGGCGGCCATCGGGTCATCCGCGTCATACCCGAGCTGGGTGGGAAGATCGAAGGCTACCGACAGCCCTGTCTGGCCCTGCTCAAGTAGAAAGTGGAACCGCCGGTTAGTCTCCTCTGCAACTCCGTAGCCTGCGTACTGCCGCATGGTCCAGGGGCGACTACGATACATCGTTGGCCTCACCCCACGGGTATACGGGTAGCTACCCGGAAATCCCAGCCGATCCAGATAGTCATGGTCGGCGAGATCCAAGGGGGTATAGAGGCGCTTCGCCTCGATGCATGAACTTGTCCGGAACTCTTTCTTCCGCTCCGGGGTGCGCGTAAGGGTAGGCTCAAGGATGTTCGCCTGCCAGTCATCGAACTCGCGCTTAAGCTGGGTCAATCGCTCTTGCTCATCCATCGTCTTTGCATCAGGAAGCCCGTGGTTCATGGTTCATAGCTCATGGTTTGTAGACGAAAAAGGGCAGGCTTGCGGCTTGACCTTCTCTGAACTCTGAACCTCTTTCATTCGATGACCACAAGGACATCGCCTCCACTGACACCGTCCCCTTCTCGCACCTTGATCTCTTTGATTACACCAGGCCCCGAAGCTTTCAACTCGTTTTCCATCTTCATCGCCTCAATGACAATCACCCCTTGACCCGCACTCACCTCTTGCGCTGGTGAGACGAGTAACGCCACAACCTTTCCCGGCATCGGGGCCACAATCATCTGACGACCCCCCATGTCCTGGCCGGTAACGCTGGCGCTTCTTCGGGGCCGACGCCCCTCCTCCTGGTATTCGATTCGGTGCAGCTTACCCTCCACCCAGACCATGAGGACCCCCTCCGCTTCTTCGACCACATCGGCCTCGTACGAGCGGCCCATCACGATAAGCGAGAGAAGGCTGCCATCACCAGTGCTGAAATCGACATCATAGGTCTTCCCGTCAATGTGAACCGGCACTGGCGATCCCGTACCCTTCACCGCAAGCCTGTGAATTCTGCCCTGCAGATCAGCGGAGTAGGTCATCGTCGTCGCAGCCCGTCCTGACGGGCGGCCAGCTTCCATGCACTTTCGACCTGGCCGCCAGTTCCGATAGACGAGGGGACTGCACGCTTCCTGGTATGGAGATAGAGCGCTCCAGCAATCAGCGCAATCTCAGCGAAGGCCCCGCCCTCTGGCTTTAGTCCGTTGGCCAACCAGCTCTCCAGAAATTCCGTATGGATCTGGCCCGTAACGAACTGCGAAAGATTCAGGACCTGTTGGTGGAACTGGATGTTCGTCTTCACGCCGAGTACGACATACTCCGCCAGGGCGCGTCGCATTCGCCCTATCGCCTCGCCCCGGTCCCGTCCCCAGACGACCAATTTCGAGATCAGGGGATCATAGTAGATCGGAACCTCGCATCCTTCGTAGATCGCGCTCTCGATCCGGATGCCAGGCCCACCAGGCGTACGTAGCGCCCTAATTCGTCCGGGCGACGGCATGAAGTTATTGAAGGGATCCTCGGCGTAGATACGACACTCGATCGCGTGACCGTACAACTGAATCTCATCCTGCCGCACGGAGAGCGGCTCCCCAGCGGCAATCCGAATCTGCTCTTTCACGAGGTCAAGCCCGGTCACCATCTCGGTGACCGAATGCTCTACCTGTAGCCGTGTGTTCATCTCCAGGAAATAGAAGTTCTTGGACGAATCGACCAAGAACTCCATCGTCCCGGCGTTCGTGTAGTCTACTGCTCTGGCTAACCTCACCGCCGCCTCTCCCATCCGGCGCCTCAGTTCGAGGTCCATAAAGGGTGACGGCGACTCCTCAATGACCTTCTGGTGACGCCGCTGTAGTGAGCATTCGCGCTCCCCAAGGTACACCACGTTGCCCCGGGTATCGGCCATAATCTGCATCTCGATGTGGCGAGCGGAACCCAGATGCCGCTCTACATAGATGGCCGCGCTGCCGAACGCAGAGGAGGCTTCAGATCGAGCAGCGCGGATGGCGCTACCGAGCATCGCCTCGGTTGAGACGATTCGCATCCCTTTCCCGCCCCCGCCGGCAGAGGCCTTGATGACCACAGGCAGGCCAAACTCTCGGACGGCCTCGCACACCTCCTGATCGGTGAGGTCTCGGGTCGTCCCTGGGACGATAGGGACACCTGCCTTGCTCGCCAGGCTTCGGCCGGCAGTCTTACCGCCCACCGCGCGAATCGCGTGAGAGGAAGGGCCGATAAACACCAATCCTTCTTCCTCGCACCGCATAGCGAACTCCGCATTCTCCGACAGGAAGCCATATCCTGGATGGATGGCCTTCGTGCCTGACAGCTTCGCGACCTCGATGATCCGGTCAACCTTGAGATAACTCTGGGGGGAAGGGGCTGGACCGATTAGATACGCCTCGTCTGCCAACCTGACGTGCAGCGCAGCTCGGTCGGCCTCTGAGTAGACCGCCACCGTGCCGATACCCATCTCGCGACAGGCACGGATCACCCGAACGGCAATTTCTCCACGATTCGCAATCAGGATCTTGTCAAACATG
>JANGEZ010000324.1:0-5850 GCA_031838355.1 Candidatus Methylomirabilis sp. bin48
CCGGGCAAAACAGGCCGGACACAAACGTGTCCATAAGCCGTCTTATGTCAGGATTGCGCTGATAGTAGGTGCGAGGATGATACGCCCCTTGCTCACGCATCTGCCGGATCTCTTCGACCTGTAATCCGAAGAGAAAGATATTTTCCTGACCCACCTCGTCCATGATCTCAATAGTGGCCCCATCGTTGGTGCCAATGGTGAGCGCCCCATTCATCGCGAACTTCATGCTCCCCGTTCCTGAGGCTTCCGTCCCAGCCATTGAAATGTGCTCGCTCACATCCGTGGCGGGAATGATCTGTTCCGCCAGGGAGACCCGATAGTCGGGAATGAAGACTACCTTGATCAGCCCCTGCACCCGGGGATCGTTATTGATAACCTGCCCCACGCTGGTGATCAATTTGATAAGCTGCTTCGCTGCCCAATACCCCGGCGCTGCCTTACCCGCAAAGATATACACACGCGGCACAGGAGGCGTTTTACCGTCCTGGGTCATGCGCAGATACTGGTGGATGATCTGCATGACATTGAGCAATTGCCGTTTGTACTCGTGGATCCGTTTGACGTGAACATCAAACAGCGCATCCGGACTGACTGCCACTCGGCAGCGGTCATGGATGATCCGGGTGAGGAGCGCCTTGCTGGATCGCCTCACCGTCATGAAGGCCTGCTGGAAATCCGGATCCTGCGCATAGGGTTCCAAGGCTCTGAGCTTGCCAAGGTCAGTGATCCAAGCGTTCCCAATGGTGTTGGTGATGAGATCGGCCAACAGAGGATTGGCTTGAAGCAACCAGCGTCGCGGCGCGACCCCATTCGTCTTCGTATTAAATTTGTCCGGCCAGAGTTGATAGAAATCCGGCACCAAGGAGGTTTTCACCATTTGGGTGTGGAGAGCCGACACGCCATTTGTAGAATGGCCGCCGACAAGCGCCAGGTTGACCATGCGCACAGCTTTCTGCTCTCCTTCCTCAATCAGTGACATGCGTCGCAATCGCTCGTGCTCACCTGGCCACACGGAGGCCACCTGCGCGAGGAACCGGTGGTTGATCTCGTAGATGATCTGAAGATGCCGTGGCAGGACGTACTCGAACAGTGAGACCGACCATTTCTCCAGCGCTTCAGGCATCAAGGTGTGATTGGTATACGACAGTGCGGCCTGAGTCGTCTCCCAGGCTTTCTCCCATGGTTGGGCATGTTCATCAACCAGAATGCGCATCAATTCTGCGACGGCCAGGGCTGGATGGGTGTCGTTGAGGTGAATGGCGACCTTGGAGGCGAACTGGTCAAAGGTGGCATGACTCTTTTCATATCGCCTGACAATGTCTCTAAGGGTACATGCCACAAGGAGGTATTCTTGAATCAGTCGCAGTTCCCGGCCCGCTTCGACCAAGTCAGAGGGGTAGAGGACCTTGGAGATGGTCTCCGAGGCGATCTGCTGCTCGACCGCCTTCAAGTAGTCCCCCTCATTGAAGATCTGCATATCAAATTCCGCGGACGATCGCGCCGAGTACAATCGCAGCACATTCACCGTCTGGCCACCGAACCCCACGATCGGCATATCGTGCGGAACGCCGATGATGATCCTCCAATCCATCCACATGGGGTTGTATTGGCCGGAGCGATCGATGCCATGCTCGATGCGACCGTATAGGGGAACGATGCAGGCCTCGTCGGGACGTTCAATCTGCCAGGGGCTTCCGTGGATCAGCCAGTTATCCGGTTTTTCCTTCTGGTACCCATTGTCAATATCCTGTTTGAACAAGCCATACTCATAGTTAATACCGTATCCGTACCCCGGCATACTCATAGTGGCCAGGGAGTCCAGAAAACACGCCGCCAAGCGACCAAGCCCGCCGTTTCCCAGGGCGGCCTCGCATTCGCTTTCCATCACCTCCTCAAGATCACCGCCCATCTTGTGTAGCGCATCTCGGCAAAGATCGAGTATCCCCAGATTGCTCAGGTTGTTTTTCAAGGACCGACCCAGGAGATACTCCATGGAGAGATAATGCACGCGCTTGGGATCAGCCTGTTGATACCGATCCTCGGTGTCCAACATCCTGTCGATGAGGGTGTCTCGAACAGCGAACGCCACAGCCGTAAACAGCTCGCGACCGGAACAGCTCTCCCACCTTTTGGCCAACGAGTACCTGGCATGATAGCGGATCGCCTCTTGAAAGGCAGGTACGGTGAGGGCCACATCGCTAGACTTTCCAGATGCCGGCCGCGTACGCTGCTCAGGCCTGCTGTTCGACATCGGTCACCCCCTCAATGGTTCTTCTTTGACTTGACACGGTCTGAAAAACCTGGTTAGCGTCAGGATGTTTTTCCCCTCGGAGGTGGTATACGTCACCTCGTCCATGGTCGCCCTGATAATCGCGAGCCCCAACCCCTTTTCGGGGATACTGTGCAGGTGACACGGATCGAAATCGAAGGGTGATGCCGCCTGAGGCTTGAGGTGCTTCGGATCCATGACCATTCCCGTGTCACAGATCTGAAGAGTCAGGTGGTCGGGATACTGCCCGAAGATCACCTCCACCTCATGCCCTGCCTCATTACCGTAGGCATGCACGATGGCATTGTTGACAGCCTCGACAACACACAGTGCAATCTGGTGTGATTCGACATCGGAGAGGGGGATCACGGCGCAGAGCCGCTGGACCGTCAGACCGATGAGCGGCACATTCTGCAGATCGCTGGTGATGGCCAGTGTGATCTGTCTTCTGCTCAACTTGTCCCATCCTCTTTTTTAGCCGCCTAAGGCTGTGACGGCCTGCTGCTCATTGCTAAAGACCTGAAACACCCGATCCATCCTCGTGAGCTTGAACATGGTCATGGTCGTCTCCTGCAACCCACACACGACCAGATCCCCTCGTCCCCCCATGCGCTTCAGGCTTGAGACGATCGCTCCCAGGCCACTACTGTCGATGAACTCCACCTTGGAGAGATCCAGCACGATCTTTGTATTCCCAGAGGCGATCAGTTCGGCCATCCGCTCCTTAAAATCGGTCGCGACCCTGGCATCCAGTCGATCCTCTAGCGGCGCAACCACTAAGGCCTCGCCTGCTCTCCGTTGCTCAAGCTGCATCGCATTTGCTCCTTTGCCTATTCCTGCCGCCGGACCTGAATTGTTACAGCCGCAAGGTACGCTGCCAGTCGATCACGCAGCGTGGTGATGGCCTCCCGATCGCCCCGCGCACTCGCTTCCTCGATCCCCCGTCCTATCTCGCTAATCTCGGTGAACCCATAGCTGCCTCCAACCCCTTTCATTGTATGGCCTAACCGCGTGAGATCCTCGTGTTTGCCTTCCTGGACCAGTCGCATGATCGTCTCAACATCCCGGCGCCGATTCTCTAAAAACTCCGGGATCAGGTCTGCCAGTTCCTCATCAACATAGACAACAGCCGTCTGCTCTCCCATCTTTACCTCTCTCCGAAAATCGCACTTATCAAATCCCCCCGTGGCCTCCCTTTGCTAAAAAAGGGGGGGTGGGGGGGGTTCGTAATCGGCCAGATAGCGGGCCACCGTAGCAAGCAGGAGATCCTTCCTCAGCGGCTTTGTGAGGTAATCATCCATCCCCTGGGTGAGACACTGCTCTCGATACCCCGCGATCGCATGCGCTGTCAACGCGATGATGGGCACCCGTCCCACGTTATGCTCGCGTTCCCATGCCCTGATGGCTCGAGTGGCCTCAAACCCGTCCATTTCCGGCATCTGCACGTCCATCAGGATGAGATCATAGCGGGTCTGCCGTACGGCGCTCACTGCTGCTACCCCATTCCCCGCAATGACGACCCAGTACCCAGCTTTCTCCAGAATCCTTCTCACCAGGTTCTGATTGTCCACGTTGTCCTCGACCAGTAGGATGTGTCGCTGGATAGTGGGGCGCCCCACCTCCGGGATCGCAGGCTCAGTGAGTACCACCGTTTCCTCCCGCCTTCGCAGCAGCCCCATCAACACATCGAATAGCTTCGACTGCTTGACCGGCTTGGTCAGGACCACCGTAATCCCTAACTCCTCCCTTGCGCCGGCGGGCAGCCCCTCCCAGGACGAGAGCATCACCAACCTGATCCCCTGGAGCTTTGGATCGTGCCGGATGGCCCGCGCCACGTCTACCCCATCCATGTCCGGCATCTGATAATCCAGGATGACGACCTGAAAGCGGGCTTGCGGGGCGCGCAACAGTGCCAAGGCCTCCTCCCCCCCAGCCGCTTCCCCTACGGAGGTGCCCCACGCTTGCAGCGTCCTGCGCAGGATCAGGCGATTGGTCGGATTATCGTCCACCACCAACACCGCCACGTCGCGCAGATCGGGATAGGTCTCGCCCTCCACCCGCGGTGTCTCAGCTTCGGGCTCCGCCACGGAAACCACAAGGTCACAGCGGAAGGTGGACCCCTTGCCGACCTCGCTCTGCACCCATATCCGCCCGCCCATCAACTCGACCAGGGACTTTGAGATGCTCAATCCAAGTCCACTTCCCCCGAATCGCCGCGTCGTGGTGGAATCCGCCTGAGCGAATGGGTCAAAGATCCTGGCTTGCTGATGCGTGGGAATGCCGATCCCGGTATCGGCCACCGAAACATGGAGCCCAACTCGTCCAGGCGCGGGGGCAGCGGCCTGCTCAACCTGAATGGCCACATCCCCACGTTCCGTAAACTTGATGGCATTGCCCACGAGGTTCACCAACACCTGCCTCAGGCGAGTGGGGTCGCCGAGCACTCGAGATGGCAGCGCCGGATCCACATAGCACGTCAGCTCCAGCCCCTTTTTCTGGGCCCGGATGCTCAGGACCTCGGCCACACCTTCCACGACTTCCCGCAGGTGAAAGCCCACCTCTTCAATGACCATCTGGCCCGCCTCAATCTTGGAGATATCGAGGATATCGTTGATGACCGTCAGCAGCGCTTCGGAGGATGACTGCACGACCTGCAAGAACTCTCGTTGCTCTGCAGTGAGCGCGGTGTCGAGGGTGAGCTCCGTCATGCCCATGACGGCGTTGAGCGGGGTTCGGATCTCATGGCTCATCTTGGCCAAGAACTCACTCTTGGCGCGGTTGGCCGTTTCGGCGGCGGACTTCGCCTGCTGGAGCTCCGCCTCCGCCCGCTTGCGCTCTTCAACCTCTCGTCTCAGCTCTTCGGCATGACGTTGCACCGAGTTGTACAGCCGGCTATGCTCAATGACAATAGCTACCTGATCGGCCAGGGGGAGCAGGCGCTCAATGTCTCGTGCGGAGTAAGTCCCGGCCGTCAGACTGTCGAGGAAGAAGACCCCCACCGCCTTCCCTCCAACCAGGAGCGGGAGCTCAATGGAGGACCGGACCCCCTCCTGCACCAGATACATCTCATCGCGGAACTTGGCCTCCTTTACCAGATCGCGCACAAGTCGAGGTTCCCTCTGGGTGAGTATCCACTCGATCGCCGTGTCGTTTGTCTTTGGCCAACCCTGTCCCTGGTAGGCGGAGAGCGGGGGATTCGCTACGGCGTAGGCCACCCGGAGCTGGTTGCCTTCCGGGACGATTACCCCCAGGCGGTCATACCGGATGTAGGACTCCACCGCCTGGGCAAACGTCCCAAAGACCTCGTTGAGTTCGAGCGATCGGTTCAGCAGCCGGCTCAGCGTAAAGAGCGCCTCCCACCGCGCGGCGAGGTCCTTCGTCGTCTCATACAACTCGGCGAGATCGGCGTGGGCGGCTACTAGGTCAGCATCTGCCTGCTTGCGGGCGGTGATGTCCTGCTTGACCGCGATGTAATGGGTGATCTGACCTCGGCTGTCTCGGACGGGGGCGATGGCCTGCTCCTCGGTGTAGAGGCCCCCATCCTTACGCCGATTAATCATCTCCCCGTGCCAGACCTGCCC
>JANGEZ010000325.1:0-13103 GCA_031838355.1 Candidatus Methylomirabilis sp. bin48
GCCTCGATCCGATCGGCTCCGCTCCCGTTCGAATCGCCATGCCCAGGGAGGTCCACGGCGATGGCCTTCCGCCGCCGTCCCAACGACTTGAGCTGCTGGAGCCACACCTGATGGCTCCCACCCGCCCCGTGGATGAAGACGATCGGTGACAGATGGCTCGCCAGACTTGGACCTTGTTCAACGAAGTGGATACGAGTGCGCCCAACCTGTACGTACGGCACGTCCCGCCTCTACGTCTCTTCAGATTTCAACGCCCTGCTCAGGAGACTCACCACCGCCTCCCGGGGCGATCGATGCTCGAAGAATACGGCATAGCTTTCCCGGCAGATTGGCATGTCTACGGAGAAGCGCTGCGCAAGCTCGACCGCAGCCTTCGAGGCATTGACCCCTTCCTTCACAGTCGGGCTACGCTGTAGCAGCTCGGAGAGCGCCGCACCCTTGCCCAGCGCCAGCCCAAGTTGCCGGTTTCGCGAGAGGTCCCCGGTACATGTCAGTACGAGGTCCCCAAGCCCAGCCAGCCCGGCGAATGTCTCGGCGCGCGCGCCCATCGCGACGCCCAGCCGAGTCATTTCGCGTAACCCCCTTGTGATGAGAGCAGCCACCGCATTGTGCCCCAGTCCAAGACCGTCCACTATCCCAGCGGCGATGGCAATCACGTTCTTGATCGCCCCCCCCAACTCCACGCCCAACGGATCGCTCCCGGCATACACGCGAAAGGTTGGGGTGCTCAGCAAGTCCTGAACCCGTAAAGCCGCTTCCGCCTCCTCAGACGCCGCGACCGCCGCCGTTGGCAGTCCTCCGCTCACCTCCTTCGCGAAGGTGGGACCTGAGAGCACGGCCACCGTCCTCAAGTGGGGAGCGACGTCATGCATGACCTGAGATATGGTCATGCAACTAATTGGTTCTAGCCCCTTTGTTGCGCTTACCAAAACCGTAGATGGATCAACGAACGGAAGTAGGTTTGTAAACACCGAACGGAACACATGAGAAGGAGTGACCAGCAGAATGGCCGAGCAGTCCCGAGCGACCTCAGTGAGGGAGGTCGTGATCTCAAGCGCCGCTGGCAGTTTAACCCCCGGCAGATAGAGGCTGTTCTCGCGCTCCCTCGCCATTGTCACGGCGAGATCACGCTCATGGACCCAGAGGCTGACCGAGTGCCCTTTCTCGGCTAACAGCTTGGCGAGCGTGGTCCCCCAGGCTCCGGCTCCGACGACGCCGATCCGCTCCATCACCCTGCTCCTATCCGCGCTAAAACCGCTTGGAAGCAACACGCAACCAGGCAAGTCCGGTAAGAGAGAGGGCGATCAAGCCGAGGCTCATAACCTGCGCCGCGCGTAAGGGCCCCAGCATCAGACTGTCGATGCGGAGCCCTTCGACGAAGAATCGGCCGATAGAGTACAACCCCACGTAACAGAGCAGCAGCGCGCCAGGGGTCCGCTCTAGCCGCCGGCGAAGCAAGAGGTAGAGAATCGCGAAGACGAGGAAGTTCCACAACGATTCATACAGGAACGTCGGATGGAAATACTCGAAGGCGGCCAGATCGGGCGGCCGGTGGTAAGGCTCAATATAGAGCTTCCACGGTAGATCTGTCGGGATCCCGAAGGCCTCCTGATTGAAAAAATTTCCCCACCGACCGATCGCCTGTCCGAGCGGAAGCGAAGGGGCCATGATGTCCATGTAGGTCAGCACGGGCAGCTTCTTCCGGACGGTATAGATGGCCGTAGCCAGTGCCCCAGCCAGGAGGCCGCCGTGTATGGCGAGCCCCCCCTCCCACACCGCCAGGATCTTCAGCGGCCTCGTGCCGTAGTAACCCCAATTGAACAGGACGTAGTAGAGCCGCGCGCCTATTAAGCCCCACATCACGCCGCACACGATAACGTTGAGGAGCTGATCAGGATCCTCCCCCCGGCGGATCGCCTCGCGGTTCGCCAGTGAGGTCCCCAGAAGGATAGCGGTGGCGAAGAGCAGGCCATACCAACGAATGGAAAGCGGGCCGATCTGCATGACGAATGGACCAGGCGATACGAACATACGGACCTCAGTAGGGGTTAGCGTCAGATTTCTCAGCGGGTTACGTTCGGGCTCACTCTAGCCAAAAATCGAGTGAAGTCAAGGTAAATTTCGGCACGCGGAGCGCTTCCTCCGCCGCTGGTTCTTCTGGACCACCCACAGCCGCTTGGCGCCGATGCGGGAGGCCGCCTACACCATCAAGACGCATTGGGACAGGAGTGCTCCGCTGGTTTACCTCTAACATTACCACCGGCATCCTGGAGGGCATCAACAGTCTGGTGCAAGCCGCGAAGGCTCGAGCGCGGGGCTATCGCACCCCGCGCAACCTCATCACAATGATCTATCTAATCGCCGGAAAGCTCCGATATGACTTACCTGCATGAAACAGCGAGGAGCCTTATTTCTTCTCTGCCGTGGTCAATAGGGCTGGTACCTCCGGCTCAAAGATCCGGTAGGCGGCCAGCTTCACCTGATCCTTCACCAGGAACCAGGCCAGGGAATATCCTCAGACCAACAGTGCCAACCCCCAACCAAGGAGCGCCATCAGAACGCCGTAAACGGCGATCAGTGTCGCCAGGAGTTGGGTGCCCACGACCGCTCCCATCAGGATGGCAGCCGGTCGAGTCAATCAGAAAGGCCTCCGCCACGCCTCATGGACTCCCCGATCTACACACGCACGCGGTCTCGTAAGCGATCACCTGCTCCTCATCGGCCGGGATCGCGTAGGCGGCGAGGCCGGCGTGCTCGGAACTGATGCGACCCTCGCGACCGCCAACCGTGGCGTTGAGCTGAGGATCGATCCGGAGGCCACACCACTCCATTCCCCGGCAGATGCGGGCACGGATCTCCGGCGAATTCGCGCCGATGCCGCCAGTGAACAGTACCGCCTGGGCGCCATTGAGCACGGCCAGATACGCCCCAACGTACTTCCGCGCCCGGTAGCAGAAGACGTCCACCGCGAGGCGCGCTCCGGGATGGCTCGATTCCTCGGCCAGGAGCCGTCGCATGTCGTGGGTCAGTCCGGACAGGCCCAGGAGCCCGGATCTCGTGTTCAGGCATTCCTCCATGGTCTCCACCGGCACGCCTTGCTTCCTCGCCAGATAACCGACCAACGCCGGGTCCAGATCGCCAGAGCGCGTCCCCATAACGAGCCCCTCCAGGGGAGTAAATCCCATCGAGGTATCCACCGAAATGCCATCCTTGATGGCGACAGCCGAGCAGCCGTTGCCGAGGTGCAGCGCCACTATGGTAGTCTGCTCGCGCGGGGTCTCGGTCATTTCACAGAAGCGGGCGAGCACGTGCTGATACGACAGGCCGTGAAACCCGAAGCGGCGCACCCCATATCGTCGGGCGAGGTCGGCAGGAATCGCGTAGTGGGCGGCGCGGTCCGGCAGCAAGGCATGAAAGGCGGTATCAAAGACCGCCACCGTGGGAACCAGCGAGCCGAGCGCGGCGCGCACGGCCCGGACCCCCGCGAGACCCGGTCCGTTGTGGAGTGGCGCAAGATCTCTCAGGTCCTCAAGGGCGGCGAACACCGACTCATCGACAAGCACGGCGCTGCGGTAGCGGGCACCGCCATGGACGAGACGATGGCCCACGGCCTCGATGCGCGGCAGGCGCTCGTCCCCGGAGAACCGCTCAACGAGGAGCCGCACCGCCTCCTCGTGGTCGCGGGCCGAGACCTCGTCACGGTGGATCGAATCGCCCACGCGGAAGGTAGCCGTGGGCTCGCCGTCGAGGATCCCGTCCACCGCAGCGTCGGCCAGCCCACGGGCATCCATGCGCCCTGACGCGTCCGGTCGCGCGTCGACGAGACGACACTTGACAGACGAGCTCCCGCAGTTCACCGCAAGGACAATCATTCGCCTACGCTCGCCTCGATCCGTCTCACCGCGAGGTTTCTCACGACGCCGGCCATTTCCACTCGCGGATCTCCGGGAGGTCGACACCGTATTGCGTGATGTAGGCCCGGTGCTCGATACGTCTGTCACGCATCGCCTGCTTCACGTGCGCGGCCCGATACCCCAGCGTTGGGACGCGGTCGATGACGTCCGCCACCAGGTGGAACCGGTCCATGTCATTTCGGACCAGCATGTCGAACGGCGTTGTGGTGGTCCCCTCTTCTTTGTACCCGCGCACGTGCAGGTTCTGGTGGTTTGTCCGCCGGTAGGTTAGCCGGTGGATCAACCAGGGATAGCCGTGATAGGCGAAGATGATCGGCTTATCAGTCGTGAAGAGGGTGTCGAATTCCGGGTCCGACAGACCGTTCGGGTGCTCCTCGCGGGGCTGAAGCCGCATCAGGTCCACCACGTTGACCACCCGGATCTTCAGCGCGGGGATGTACTGGCGGAGCAGGCGCACCGCCGCCAGCGTCTCCAGGGTGGGGACGTCCCCAGCGCAGGCCATGACCACGTCGGGCCCGGCCACGTCGTCGTTGCTTGCCCACTCCCAGATCCCAATGCCGGCCGTGCAGTGTTTGATCGCGGCATCTATGTCAAGGTACTGAGGCGCTGGCTGCTTGCCGGCCACGACCACGTTGACGTAGTTACGGCTTCTCAGGCAGTGGTCCATCACCGAGAGGAGAGTGTTCGCATCGGGAGGCAGATAGACGCGGATGACGTCGGCCTTCTTGTTCACCACGTGGTCGATGAATCCCGGGTCCTGGTGCGAGAATCCGTTATGATCCTGCCGCCAGACATGGGAGGTCAAAAGGTAGTTAAGCGAGGCGATCGGCGCGCGCCAGGGAATCTCGTTGCACACCTTCAACCACTTGGCGTGCTGATTGAACATCGAGTCCACGATGTGGATGAACGCCTCGTAGCAGGAGAAGACGCCGTGGCGTCCGGTGAGGAGGTACCCCTCCAGCCAGCCCTGGCAGGTGTGCTCACTGAGGATCTCCATCACGCGGCCGTCTGGCGCGAGGTGGTCGTCTTCGGGAAGCCTCTCGGCCATCCAGGCCCGATCAGTCACCCCGAAGAGGTCGCCGAGGCGGTTCGAGGCCGTCTCATCAGGGCCGAACACCCGGAAGTTCCGTTTGGTCTCGTTGAGCCGCATCACGTCGCGCAGGAAGCATCCGAGGACGCGCGTCGCCTCGGCAACCACATGGCCCGGCTTGGGCACCTCCACGGCATAGTCACGGAAGTCGGGCAGCGTCAGGTCCTTGAGCAGCAGGCCGCCGTTAGCGTGAGGATTAGTGCCCATGCGGCGCGCGCCCGTTGGCGCGAGGGTTGCCAACTCTGGCCCCAACGCCCCGTTCCCGTCGAAGAGCTCCTCCGGCCGGTAGCGCTTCAGCCACTCCTCTAGGAGCCGGAGGTGTTCGGGGTTGTCGGCCACGTCGCCCAGCGGCACCTGATGCGAACGCCACGAACCTTCGGTCTTCTCGCCGTCCACCTCGCTCGGTCCGGTCCAGCCCTTGGGAGTGGCCAGCACGATCATCGGCCAGCGCGGGCGCGTCGGGGATCCCTTCGTCCGAGCCTCGTACTGGATCGCGCGGATCTCGGCGATCACCGTGTCGAGCGTTGCCGCCATTCGCTGGTGCATGGCGGCGGGCTCCGACCCTTCGACGAAGTGAGGCGTGTAGCCGTAGCCGACAAGCAGGCTCTCCAGCTCCTCGCGCGGGATGCGGGCGAGGACCGTCGGGTTGGCGATCTTATAGCCGTTCAGGTGCAGGATCGGCAGCACCGCGCCGTCCGCGACCGGATTGAGGAACTTATTCGAGTGCCACGCAGTCGCGAGCGGGCCCGTCTCAGCCTCGCCGTCCCCCACGACGCAAGCCACGATAAGGTCCGGGTTGTCGAACGCCGCCCCGTAGGCGTGGGAGACGGCATACCCGAGCTCGCCCCCCTCGTGGATGGAACCTGGGGTTTCTGGTGCCGCGTGACTCGGGATCCCGCCTGGAAATGAGAACTGCCTGAAGAGCCGCGTCATCCCCTGCATATCCTGGGAAACGTTCGGGTAGAGCTCGCTGTAGGTGCCTTCTAGATAGGTATTCGCCACCACGCCAGGACCGCCGTGGCCGGGGCCACAAACGAAGATCATATCGAGATCGAATTTCTTGATCACCCGGTTGAGGTGGACGTAGATGAAGTTCAGCCCCGGGGTTGTCCCCCAGTGCCCGAGGAGACGCGGCTTGACATGCGCCGGGCTCAAGGGCTCCCGGAGCAGTGGGTTAGCCAGAAGATAGATTTGGCCGACCGAGAGGTAGTTGGCGGCGCGCCAGTACGCATCGATCGCGGCCAGCTCAGCCGGTGACAGCGGTCTCTCCATTATGTCCTCCTCCCTACTCGTCTTCCGAGAGGACCCGGCGGTCACCGGGACCACCGGATGTCTACGGCTTCCGTCAGAATCTGCGCATCAGGATGATACGGTACGATCCGCGGCGTGAAGTCCGAAGCGGTCCGAGAGACCGCGTCCCTTGGCGCCCTCGACGATGGCGGCGGCCCAAACAGGAGGCACAGGTAATCCCCCGTATCCGGAGAATCTTCTCCCCCTGAAGACTCGATCCTCCTACACATACGCATGGGCGGCATACTGTTGGACCATCCGGTGCGTGTTGAAAAACGACGCATTGAACGCGATCGATTGCCGCATGACATCGAGCCATCTGTCCCGGTCCCGGTAAAACATCGGGACGATCACCGTTCGCAGCTTGTCGTACAGCTCCCGGGCATCCTGCTCGTTCGTCGCATCCCGACCGACGAGATCCTGTGGTCTTGGTCCGATGGACCAGCCCGTCACACCCTCGATGTGGCCTTCAATCCACCAGCCGTCGAGGACGCTGAAGCTTGGGACCCCGTTGTGGGCGGCTTTCATGCCCGAGGTTCCGGATGCCTCCAGCGGACGAAGAGGAGTGTTCAACCAGAGATCTACACCGGAGGTAAGTAGCTTGCCCAGTTCCATATCGTAATTCTCAAGATAGGCGATGGTGACCCGATCCTTGAGCTGCCGCGCGAAATGAAACACTCGCCGAATCAGGTCCTTCCCAGGCTCATCCTTCGGATGCGATTTCCCCGCAAAGACGAGTTGGATCGGGCCGACGGTGCCGGCGATCTCCATTAATTTACCGGGATCGGAAAATACCAGATCGGTCCGCTTGTATAGCGTCGCGCGTCGGGCAAACCCGATGGTGAGCACGTCAGGCTTCAAAGCCATCCCGGTCCGCCGATGCACCTCCTCGATCAACCGCCCCTTGGCCTCAACGTGGGCCTCCCATATCTCGCTCTTCGGGATGCTGATGGCGTACCGGAGCGAGAAAGAATCATTGACCCATCCGGCGATGTGACGATCGTAGAGCTTCTTAAAGCTATCGCAGGTCCAGGTGAATGAATGAACTCCATTGGTGATGGAATCGATAGAATAGCCTGGAAACATCTCTTGTGAGACTTCTCCGTGCTTCTTCGCTACTCCGTTTACGTACTGGCTCAGGTTCAGCGCGAGAAGCGTCATGTTCAGGCGTTCCCCGCCCCCCAGCATCCGCATGAGCTCCAGCGGCACAGGTTCCCCGAGAACGCTCTTCACCAGGTCATACGAGAACTGATCGTGACCGGCCGGGACGGGTGTGTGCGTTGTGAAGACACAGCGGCTTCTGACACTATCGAAATCCCACGCGTGAGGAGCACTCTCCCGCTGCTCTCGCAACAGCTCCAGAGTCAGGAGACTGGCATGGCCTTCGTTCAGGTGAAATCTTTGTAGTTGCGTGTACCCGAGCGCTCGGAGCATCCGGACGCCTCCCATGCCCAGGATGATCTCCTGGGCCAGGCGGTATCGTTCGTCCCCACCGTAGAGAGAAGCGGTCAACTCCCGGTCAGGGGGCGTATTTTCATCGACGTTCGTGTCCAAGAGGATCAGGGGGACCGAATATCCAGAATAGCCTGTAATGTCATACTGCCAGGCCCTGACGACCACGGACCGGTTTTCAATGGGGACCCGCACCGTGACCGGAAGCAGGCGCACATAACGGGAAGGCTCCCATCCAACCGGGAGTTCTTGCTGGTTACCCCATTCATCCAACCTCTGATCGAAGTACCCCTTGGCATACAGGAGGCTCACAGCCACAATCGGGATCGTGAGATCGGCGCAGGACCTCAGAGTGTCTCCCGCAAGCACTCCTAAGCCGCCGCTGTACGTCGGCATACGGGGATCCACGGCCACTTCCATTGAGAAGTAGGCGATGCGCCGGGTGGTATCGGCCTCATCTGAGGCGCGAGCTGGGGCTGCTCCGGCATACTTTTCGGGATCGGCCAAGAAGGTCCGCTTGCAGAGATCAGAGCAGAAGGCGTACGCCTTACTCTGGTGGAAGACTATGAAGCCCTCCTCGGCACGGGCCACCATCCCACACACCGGGTCTTTGTCGACATTCGCCACAGGATCACCCCCTTTTGGGCTAGTCTGGATCGCTTGAAAGAACCGATTCGTCGCCGAAGCTGCGCCCGGTCATGACCCAGGGGCAGGGGCAAAGGCGGCCTCGAGCTGCGCCAGGACAGCGGCCTCGGCATTCGAAACCTTTGAACCTATGCCGAACACGCCGCCGCTCGCGCTGGCCACCGTACGCGCTCGTTCCAACAAGCCTGCCTTAAGGCGAGCGGCTCCATCAGGCCCGAGATGCTCGCACATCCCCTGGACCAGGTACGTCCATGCAGTGAGGAGCTTGGGGTCCGGTCGGCGATCGAGCCAGGCTTCGAGCAAGGCATACTCGGTGGATCCGCTGGCGACTCCCGAGTCGCCCGCACGGTCGAGGATCGTGCGGCGCTCCTTGGCATCGAGCGTGCCATCAGCCCATGCCACCTCGACGAGCGGGACGATGAATAGCGCAGTGACCGTCTCTGCCCGGATCCCCAACGCCATCAACCTGTCGAGAACCGCAGGCTTGGTGATGCCCGTGGCCTTGGCGAGGGCCTCCCGGGTCGTCTCGGCGACCTTCAGCTCGTTCAGCCGCTCGATCAGCCGCTGGTCCTCGCGGCGGAAGAATTCGTCCTCGAGATCCCGCCCGCGATCCCGCAGTATCCCCGGCTCCTGTAGCGTCATCGGTCTTCCCTCCCTGTTTCTCGCGCTTCCCTACTTCACCTCATCGACCACGATCATATTGTGTCCGGTCGCGGTCCAATGGGTGCTCGCAATGAGCACGACCCGGTCTCCAGGACGAAGCAGGTCTCGTTCGCGAGCCCAGTCAGTCACGCGCCTCAGCAGTTCGCCGCCGTCGTGGGCTTCTGAAAAGTGGAGCGGGGTTACGCCCCAGTATAGGCTCATGCGACGAACAGTGGCTTCGTGATGACTGATGCCCAGAACCGGGGTGCGGCTGCGTTGCTTCGACAGCAACAGGGCGGTGTTGCCGTCCCGGGTGGCCACGAGCACAAGCGTGGCCCGGATCTCCTCCGCAAGACGGCTCGTCGCCTCGACGATGCCGTCGATGATCGACGACGCAGCCTTGGGCAAGCGAACTCCTGGCTCTGGGCCGACCCATGGCTCGATCATCGGCTCCGTTTCGCGCGCGATGGACCTCATCATCGCCACGGCCTCCACCGGATAGTGGCCGATCGCGGTTTCAGCAGAGAGCATGAGGGCGTCGGAGCCGTCGAGGATAGCGTTCGCCACGTCAGTGGCCTCCGCACGAGTGGGCAGCCGACTCGACCGCATGCTCTCGAGCATGTGTGTCGCGGTGATGACAGGGACTCGCGCTTGCCGGCATCGCCGGATGATCTGCTTCTGTACTCCGGCGATCCGCGCGATGTCGATCTCAACGCCGAGGTCCCCGCGCGCCACCATGATGGCGTCGGCCTCGTGGATGATCTCGTCCAGGGCCTCGACCGCCTCGGCCCTCTCTATCTTTGCTACGATCCGGGCGCCGGATTCGAGGCGCCGGAGCTCGTCACGCAGCTCGCGCACGTCCTCCGAGCGGCGGACGAAGCTGAGACCGAAGAAGTCTACGGAATGCCCGGCCGCCCAGCGCACGTCGTCATAGTCCTTCTCAGTGAGCGCTCCACCCGGCAACTGGACGCCCGGCACATTGATGCCGGCGCCCGAGCGAATCTCGCCGGGCTGGACGACACGGCAGACGACGGCGCCTTCCTGCTTCTCTTTTACCCGCATCGAGACCAGGCCGTCGACCAACAACACCACGTCCCCGACCTCCAACTGTTGGACCAGCGCGTGGTGGCTCGACGTCAGATCATTTGGCCCGCGCGCCGCCGCTGGGTCGACGACGATGCGGAACCGGTGGCCAATCTCACAATTCACGCTCCCGCCGGCGATCGGCCCCAGCCGAATTTTCGGCCCGCCCAGGTCAGCCAGAATGGCCAGCGGACGATCGAGGTCCTCGCTGACCCGACGAATCCGTCCGATGACGGCTTCATGCCAGTCACGCCGGCCGTGGGCCATGTTGAGCCGGAACACGGCGACGCCGGCCTCGACGAGTTGAGTCAATCGCTCGACCGTTTCACTAGCCGGACCGACCGTCGCAACAATCTTGGTCTTTGTGCCGAAAATGGGCATAGTGGTCAGGCTCACGCGAGTGTCCGCTGAGTGGGATTCGCTATCGCCTGCACTATACCACGGAGCACGATGCCTCGGTGAGAAGGGCCACGGAATCCGCCCCTGCTCCCTCGCCACGAGCACCCCCGACGGATCGCCAGCGTTGCGGCCGCCGCGCGCCCTTCTGGCGACCCATCCCTCGCGACCATTGCCATACACGCTGGTCCTCTTCCCATTGCTCTCCTCCGTTCATCGCCGAGGGCGTATCAGGGCCACCACAGAACGTCCTCTCACCAGGTAGGCGGTGGACGTCAGAGGGACCTCGGCGCCCGGCTCGCGGAAGTCGTCCGGGCTGTCCAGAGCGGTATCGACGACGCGCCTCCACTGGCCGGCCTGACCCTCCTGAATGGTGAAGAGCAGGTCCTCCCAGTAGGCGTTGACCATCACGTAGAGGTCGACGTCCTGTTGTGAGGCACCGTCGAGGTAGAAGGCGAGGCTGCGGGAGTGGTGCGCCATGTCGACTGCAGGGCCGACGCCGTACCAGCGCACGTCCTCCCGCCAGAACCGGCTGCGGCCCAGCGATCGGTGGGCCTTGCGGAACGCGATCATGAGCTTGAAGAAGCGGAAGGCGTCCGCATTGGTCTGGAGGCGATCCCAGTCGAGCCAGCTCATCTCGTTGTCCTGATTGTACGCGTTGCTGTTGCCGCCCTGGGTCTGCATGAACTCGTCGCCGGCACGGATCATCGGCGTGCCGTTCGACAGGAACAACACACAACAGAAGTTCTTCACCTGCCGCTTGCGGAGCTTCACGACCTCCGGCGGGACGCCCGCGTCGCCTTCCCAGCCGCCGTTCCAGCAGTAGTTGTCGCTCGGCCCATCTGTACTGGAACACCGGCATCAGTTCGACGGCCGTGATGCCCAGTTCCTTCAGGTACGGGATCTTCTCGATCACCCCGGCGTACGTGCCGCGCCTATCCGGGCTCACGCCAGAGTTCGGGTTCATCGTGAACCCCTTGACGTGCAGCTCGTAGATGACGGTGTCCCACTCGTGGCGGGGGCGCCTGTCGCGACGCCAGTCGAACGCGGGCTCGTCCCCGCAGATGAGGCCCAGCGGTGCCTTGCCGGCGTTGGGCCCCGGGCGCATGGCCGCGCTCCGGTCTAAGCCGGCCGGGAAGAACACCGACCTCGCGTAGGGGTCCAGGAGAACCTTCTCGGGATCGAAGCGGTGCCACTCGAAGCGGCCCGCCCGCTCCGGGCCCGCAACGCTGTACGCGTAGTACCGCGCACCGTTCATGCTGCGCTTCGGGATCCGGCAGTGCCAGACCCTGCCCGACTTGTTCGTCAGGTGGTCGAAGGGGTGAGTCAGCGCGGGAGTGTCGACATCGTCATCCCGGTACAGCAGTAACGTGACGCGCTCGGCGTGCCTGGAGTACAGGGCGAAATTGTAGGCCTGCTCGCCCTCGATCCAGGTGACGCCAAGCGGGAACGGCGTCCCCTCCCGCGTCCCCCAACTCCTGAGTGCCGAGGCGCTCACGGCGCGTCGACCCCGCCGGGCTCGGCTTCCGTCCACTCGCGCCACAGGACGAGCAGCAGCGTGATGGTGACCGGGCCAGCGAAGAGCCCGACGGCGCCGAAGGTCACGAGCCCGCCGAGAACGCCCAGGAAGACCAGGAGGAACGGGACCCGCGTCGTCCCGCTGATGAAGCAGGAGCGGATCAGGTTGTCCACCGTGCTGACGACCAGGATTCCCCACGCCAGGAGCAGCAGGGTGGCATAGCGGCCCGCAAACTGGGCCGCTTCAGAGAAATCGGCAGGGAAAAGGATCTCACGGATAGGCATCCTGCTCCTCCCCCGCCAGGGTTCCTTGTCCAAATCCTTCGCGTCTTCGAGGATGAGATAACCATCTCGGCGTGGAGTTCGAGCCATTTGTGGCGGTAGTGTCCGACCCGAGGGCTCCCAAAGGCGACGCTCATGCGGGCGCCCTTCCAGGCACAAAGTCCTCGCCCGCCAGACGTGCGATCTCACGTCGGGCAAGGTCCCGGAGCCTGACCAGTTCTTCCCACTGCGACTCGTCCCCAACTGGCGTCCATCGTGGCCGCATTCTACTTCGAACCCTTGGGTCACACAAGCCAGGGCCCAAAAGAGTGTGGCAGCAAAGTAATTCTGGCTCTACCGGCTTTCGTGTGGGTGCAGATCGAGGCCCCCGCAGTGAAGGGGGATCGTCGTCTTGGTGCCGAGGCGCCGCCAGTGGTTAGCTCGTCCGTGAGTCTACCCATTGCCGCTGCTGAGCGCCGATCTGTGAGAGCTTCGCCTTCATCTCGTTGAGGCAGCGCACCTCACATTCGTCTACCGGGGCGTCGATCTCCGAGCGGTGAAGAATCTTGATGGTCAGCGCGACATCCGGCCTATTGCCTCGCTCGGGAGCGTAATGAACCGCGTGGTCGAAGATCTGGATGTCATGTCGGGAGGGACGCTCGATCTTCGGCACGATCCACTCCGCGATCTCGCGAAGGTGCTCGAAAATCACCTCGCACCTCTCACATCCAGGCGACGGCCGATCTGTATCATGGGCATGGGCCCCGTTCAGCACCAGATCGAAGCCCACCTGCAACGGCCCGCGGCCGCCC
>JANGEZ010000326.1:0-1943 GCA_031838355.1 Candidatus Methylomirabilis sp. bin48
AGCCACCGCATCGGGATCGGTAAGGAGCGCGCCCGGTATCGACCGAGAAACCAGGCTCCCGTCTTCGTTGTACGCACGATCACTGAATCCCTCCGCCGCCACCCTCAGGCCTGCCGCCTGCCCGGCCTTCACGAGTTCAGACCCAGGAAACGCCACCAGGATCATGGTGGAGTCAACTTCGACGATCGCCTCTGCAATCTCTTGGGACAGCAACCGATCTTTGGCGGCCACGTGATAAAGGGCTCCGTGAGGCTTGACGTGCTGAAGCCGTAGCCCCTCAGCCTTTGCGAAGGCGTAAAGCGCACCGATCTGGTAGAGAAGATAGTCCCTCGCCTCCCCTGGCGAAAGCTGCATTGGCCGGCGACCGAAGCCCAGCAGATCCGGGTAGCCCGGGTGCGCCCCGACCCCAACGCCGTGCGTCCTCGCGAGCCTGACGGTTCGTCGCATCACCTGTGGATCCCCGCCATGCCATCCGCAAGCAATACTCGCCGAGGTGAGATATGGCATCAGCGCCTCGTCGGCCCCCATCGTCCACACGCCAAAGCTCTCGCCGACGTCGCTGTTCAGATCAATCTTCTTCGCGGTCATGGTGTAGTTAGCTCCTGGAAGTCACTGGAGGCGTTCCTGCAACGCACCTCTTCCGCCGTCCAAAGAGTAGAAATTGAGATGTGTCATTGCGAGCATAGCGAAGCAATCCCGCTTTTCGCAGTGAGATTGCCGCGCACCCTATCGGGTGCTCGCAATGACAGGCCAATGAACGAGTTGCACCGTCAATCTATTCCTGGGACAGTCAGCGAGGTTGACATGGCGTGGATTTTACACTAATGTGGCATACGTTCAAAGCTCTTCTCTGGGTAAGCTTTTCGGCGAGTTAAACGTTGTTGGTTCGTGCGGTACTTTGTTGCTGTTCAAAACAGCACACACCACAAGGAGGCAGTCATGGCTGAGACGATCACTCGCGTGGATTACTTCTACGTTGAGACCCCCAACAAGCCGGGAGAGGCTGCGCGTATGCTCAACGCGATCAATGAGGCAGGGCACAACCTGCTGGCCTTCTCCGGGTTTCCCAAGGGTCGGCGAGCCCAGTTGGATTTCATTCCCGCCGATCCGGTAGCCTTTGCGAAATGCGCCAAGAAAGCCGGGTGTAAGCTCAGCAAGAAGAAGAGCGGCTTTCTCATCCAGGGTGAGGACCGCATCGGCGCTGTTGCCAACCTCTTGAGTAAGCTGGCGGATGCGAAGATCAACGTCACCGCTTGCACGGCCGTCTGTGCCGGCAAGAATCAGTACGGCGCCATCCTCTGGGTCAAGGCACCCGACCTCAGGCGGGCCGCAAAAGTACTCGGTATCGCCTGACGCATTTCAGCGCAAAGCCGCATATGTGCACGGCCCTTCCTGGCGGACTCAGCCCTGAAGGGCCGTTGTATTTTCCAAGGGCCTTTTAGATGAAGGTGAGCATGACGTGTACGACCCGCCGAACCGGAAACTGAGTCAAGACCCATACCCGGACGTGGCAGCGGTCCGGCCAGCCGCATCCCCTTTCGACAAAGAACGGGCAGAGCGGTTCATGCGGCGCGCGATCGAACTGGGCCGAAGGGGGGCGGAGGCGGGCGACGGGGGTCCCTTTGGCGCCGTGATTGTCAAAGATGGCGAGGTTATCGGGGAGGGCTGGAACCGAGTCGTCACTACCAACGACCCCACGGCCCATGGGGAGGTAGTGGCGATCCGAGACGCCTGTAAGCGGGTTAAGGCCTTCAGCCTCAAGGGTTGCGAGTTGTACACCAGCGGTGAACCGTGTCCGATGTGCCTCAGCGCCATCTACTGGGCGCGGGTAGACCGCGTGTTCTACGGGTTCAGCGTTCAAGACGCTGCTGATGTCGGCTTCGACGACCGGTTTATTTACGAGCAACTGGCCAAACCGCTGGATCGGCGCAAGATTCCCGAGG
>JANGEZ010000327.1:0-5975 GCA_031838355.1 Candidatus Methylomirabilis sp. bin48
CCGGCAGAAGCTTCAGACCTTTGTGAATCGGTTTATAGCGTGCCATTTCGCCCCCCCGTCCGCAGTGAATGCTGTGGGGTCATCTTACCAGATCGGACGGCTGATTTTCACGAAAATGGGGTTTTTCTACAGCCTCAACGCTCCGGTTCAGCGGCGGGTAGCGCAGCGGACCGTCCGCTGCAACCGGTTGTTAGCCCGCAGTCGGGTACGGTCCAGACACATAGGTAACACTTTAGTCCAGGGACATAGGTGACATGTTGTGCCACACTCACGGGCACCGAAAGGAGGTGCCCTATGCCGTGGAAGGAGACGTCACCTATGGACCAGAGAACGCAGCTTATCGCCGATTATCTTCGTCAGTCACTCACCGTCACCGAGCTGTGCGTACTCTATGGGGTCTCACGCAAGACCGCCTACAAATGGATCGACCGCTACCTGCACCTCGGACCCGCAGGTCTCGACGCACGGTCGCGACGGCCCCGGCAGTCGCCCAATGAGACCGCACCTGAGATCGTCGCGGCGTTCCTCGAAGCCCGTCGCCGGCATCCGTCCTGGGGCGGCAAGAAACTCCTCACGATCGTGCATAAGCGCCACCCCCGGTGGGATCTCCCGGGCCGCTCCACCGTCTGCGACATCTTGAGCCGCCACGGGATGGTGCCCAAGAAGCGCCAGCGGCGGCGCATCGGGCACCCGGGCAGGCCCACCAGCGTGATTCTGGCGCCCAACGACGTGTGGAGCGCCGATTTCAAAGGGCAGTTCAAAACCGGCGATGGTCTGGACCTGTTATCCCCTCACCGTCACCGATGGCTTCAGCCGCTATCTTCTGGGTTGCCAGGCGCTGTATTCGACGGCCGTGGCCGGAGCCAAGCCGGTGTTCACCCGCCTGTTCCAGGAATACGGCCTGCCCACACGCATCAGGACCGACAACGGCGTGCCCTTTGCCACGAATACCCTTGCACGGCTCTCGGCGCTCTCGGCCTGGTGGGTCCGCCTCGGCGTGCTGCCCGAACTCATTGAGCCTGGTAAACCCCAGCAGAACGGTCGCCATGAACGCATGCACAAGACCCTGAAGGCCGAGGCGACCCGACCGCCGGCGGGAAGCCTTCCGGCCCAACAGCACAGATTCAACCGCTTCCGCACGGAATACAATGACGAGCGTCCGCACGAAGCCCTCGATCAGCAAACCCCGGCTTCCGTCTCTGAGCGGTCTCCACGGGACATGCCGACGACACTTCCACCCCTTCAATATCCCGATCGCTTCGAAGTGCGCTACGTCAGTGCGAATGGCGGCATCCGCTGGAACTCGGACTGGGTCAATGTTTCCACTGTCTGCGCCGGGGAGTATGTGGGCTTGGAAGAAATCGACGATGGCATCTGGACCGTCTACTTCGGCCCGCTCACACTCGGTCGGTTCCATGAACGGCACATGCGCATCGAGGATGCATATGGTAGATTAACACGCCACAAGGTGTCACCCATGTCCCCGGACTGTTGTGTTACCTATGTCCCCGACCGCTCAAAACAAATAAAGGCATCATCTCTGAGTTGTTGGTGGCATGTTTTCCGTGCAGGAAATTTAACAACTTGAGACCTTTATTTATTTACGCCTCCTAGGCCGAACCTTCGACACCGGAGCGCTTCCACGGTTCGGAAGCATCCATCGCATGCCGAGCCTCACGGACCTCGCTGAAGACGTCGGCATGGGCAGTGACTGCCGCAGTTAGTTCGATGGCAACCACGACCTCGTGAAGTTTTAGGAATACGGCTTCGAGGAACTCCTGCCGCTTCCCCTCATCGGGATGCCCGTGCATCGCAAAGGCACCTGTGGTTCGATCGAACAGTTCCATCGTTGTCTCGTAGGCACCGTGTACATAGGCGTCATATGTCATGTTCAGAAAATCGTGGACGATTCGCAGATGTTCCCCATTTACGTCAGTGCCTTCCGCCATTCGCGACTCGGCCTTCATTAGCTCATTGCGACTGACGTAACGTGTGCGCTCGGCCGCTGCATATTCCTCGGGAGTGCGCGCCTTGGGCGCGAAGTACTGATTAACGAAATCTCGGACAGCGCGCGGAGGCTCACCTCCTCTGTTTAGCATCTCCGCAATCGCAGACACCTCCGTACAGAAATCAGAAACCATTCTCAAGAGCGCACCGCATTCGGCAACGTAGCCCAGGTCAGCCAAGGCTAATGCGGCCCGAGTGCCACTCACCGCTCTCACCAGCTTTCCGACCATCACGGCATGCGGGATATGCAGCCGAAATTCTAGGCGAAGGTATTTGTCCCCTTCTGGCACGACCCGTAGCGGCATGAGTGGCGCGGCGAGGTTATTGACCCAGCCATCGAGTCGGTCGATGAGTTGTCTTCCAAAGTTACTATCGCTCATTACCTTGCCCTTCGCGGCTTCGGCCTAACGCGGGGCTGAGCCGCCGCGAAGCGGTCGGTTTCGTGCCCCTGGTTCTCCCGGAGCGGAGCGACGGGAAGGGGCACCGGCTCAGCCCCGCGTTCTCTCTGAGCGAAGCGAAGGGAGAACGTCCCGGCTGTGGGTGCGAGGCCCGCCGCGGGCCGAAGCTACCCACCAGCCGGTTGTTCGCCGGTCATTTCAGTTGCGTCTCGATTTGCTTCCATGCGTTCAGAAACACGGTGAAATCTCGGTTCTCATCTGAAAACCGATCAAGGGCGATAAGCTCTTGATCCGCGTTGGGCAGGCCACGGGCTTCCCAACACCGCTTTGTCTTCGTGACGCGCAAGTACGAGTCGATGCGCTTCTTGGGTGTGCCTTGGATGGCTTTGAAACGCCGGAACAGCTCAGCCGGGGGCAGGATGATGAAACTGGTCTCCTTCTCCACAAACGACGGCAGCACGAAAACCCAGAAGTCGGCATTCGACTTCTGGATCTTACTCGAGTCGTGAGTCCACCATCCGGCGGCAAGCAGACGGTTTTGGAGAAGGAGGGACCCGTGCGTGGGGTTGAAGTCCTTGGAGAACTTGACCTGCAGGGAGACCGTCTTCCGGTTTCTCGTGTCTGTCACGAGGAGATCAACGCCCGTGTCTTTGGACGGAACCCATACATTCCAGCGGGGATAGGTTCGTTCGATGTAGGCTCCGACCAGATACTCGCCCGCGTGGACCGTGAACAATGGTTTCATTCTTCCTTCCCTCCGGCGAACGACCCAGCCCACCTGGCGCGGCGGCTGGTGAGACGTTGAGCCCTGAAAACGCTACATGCCGCCGCGGTCAGGTGCAGCGCATGGTTCGGCGTCTCCGCCAGTCTGCTGCAATACCTCCGCACGGAACAGCAAATCCTTGCCTCCGAGCGGTTTGGATCCCCTCCGGTGGGAACCAAAGCCTTCTTGATGTCGCTCACGGCTTGACACGATCCGTTATGGTTCCCAGTACGGCGAGTTTTTCGGAATCCAGTGTTCGTGTACCTCAAAGTCAAAGTCCTGTTTTTTCCGGCCTTGTTCCATCGGTCGTGCCAGCGAAACTCCGTACCGCACCCAAGGGTTGCCCTGCGCCTCGTCCCGCGTCCACTCTTCTCGGATGTGTGCGTACCCGTCGCGTCTCATCTGGGGTGTATAGAGAGCCTGGCCCCCCGGAATGTTGTAGACGCAACGAAGCAGTTTTCCCATGTGGATGCAGCCGTGCCACGCGTACAAGCTGACCACGAGGTTCTGATAGTCCGAGAAAGGCAGCATCCCCTTGAGGGCGCCCGCGAGGTTCACGATCCGCTGCGCGACGTCGGCTACGGGGGTGTTGCGGAGAACCCTGTTCTGAGGGTCGCGGAGGAGGTTTGTCTCGACACACTCGAAGGCCAGGACGCCCGCGTTCTTCGGCGGCAACTCGGTCGGCAGTGCCACCCCGAGGACTTCCTGGATCTTCTGGCCCAGCCAGTAGACGTCCACCAGGTTTGAGTCCCCGTCGCGGAAGGGAGCCCAACTCTTGGCCGCCGTCTCGACGGACTCGCGAAGTTTGCTGATCTCACTCATGCTTTGACTTCGTTCGGAACCAAACTCTTCTTGTACTTTTCCACGACCCCCGCAATCCACGCTTCGACTATCATTCTTCCCTGCCCCGACAAGCCGATCCTCGCCGAACGCCGCGCGGATGAGCGGCAGAAGCGGAGTCGAGCTTGCTCGGCGGAGCTGTAGTCCGCTCGATCCGCTGGTTGACCGTAGCGAAGCGGCAACCAGTTATTAGATGGACGAATAAAGTACAGCATAGATGTTTCTATACGGTCAAGACGAAAAAATAACTTGCCGTACACTATAAGGTTTCATTTACAATCAGCAAATGACCAATAGACATTCACGGAATATCCAATTTGAAACGCCTACTATGCGGTCTGCGGCTGAAGCGCTGAGAGCTGAATCATGAAGATCGACGTCGTCATCAAGGTGGGCGGAAGCCTCGGCCGGTGGGGCGGGCTGGGGAAGCTGCTCGATGGAGTAGCGCAATGGAAGGGCACCACTAACGTCTTGGTGATTCCGGGCGGCGGCGTATTTGCCGATTTGGTGCGGGCGGAGTATCGCCGATTAGGACTTACTGAGCACGCCGCGCACCGGATGGCTATCCTGGCGATGGATCAGTACGGCCTGGAGCTTTGCGACCTCGCTTCACGCGCAGCGCCGGCCTCCAGCCTGAATCAGGTCATGGAGGTGATCCGGCGCGGCCGACTCCCGATCTTCCTCCCATCCCGATCTCTCGCTCGCCGTGATCCCTTCGCGCATTCCTGGGATGTCACCTCGGATTCAATTGCCGCCTATATTGCTGGACGTGTTGGGGCGGATGCCCTACTGCTGCTGAAGTCCGTAGACGGGATCTTCACGCGAGATCCGAAAGTCGACCCGTCGGTGCCTCTGCTTCCGCGCGTCACCCGCTCACGCCTCCCGCGTTACTGCTGCGTGGATCGCGAGTTTGCCAGGTGGCTAAACGGGATTGACTGTTGCTGGATCATCAATGGGGCGCGTCCGGCTCGTGTCAAGGAGTGGCTGGAGTGCAGGAAGACGGTGGGAACGTGCGTGGTCACGCGGAGCGTGAGGCGAGGAGTGTAAGGTGCAAGGTGAGACTTGCCTTCAGGCTCTTCACCTTCTCAGCAGAGAGCGGTCCGCGCCGCTGCCCCTCTATACATGCCGCACCTCTCACGCCGACGATGTCGGCGCCGAGCGCTAGGGCTCTAGGGAGATCTGCCTGCTGCAGGGAGCCCGCCAGGGCGCAGAAGAGCCCCCGATCGTGGCACTGCTGAATGAAGCGAGCAATGACGTCCTCCGGGAGGCACTCGAAGAGGGTTCGCCCATCTTTGATGGCGGTATCGATGAGGCACCCTTCGGCAAAGGGGGCGGCGGCCTCAGGAAGCTCAAGCGGATCGAGCGAACCAACGAGGGCTGCATCGGCGTACGCGCAGGCCACGAGACCCACTGTGCCGTTCGCCATCCGCAACGCACTACTGATGGCGTTAAGCAGGTTGGCCGCCTCCACTCCTGTCCTGGCCCCCAGCAGTCCCACCTTGACGAATCGGACGCCGCAGGTGGCCGCCCCCAGACCAGCCAGAGCCACGGTTCCTGGAAGATTCGGAACGTCGCCGATCGATGCGCTGACAGGGGCGGCGGTCTGGACCGCTCTCACGATCGCCGTAATGGTCTCCGGCCGCCCGGCGCCCAGCGATCCCTCGGCCGGGTTCTTGATATCGATGATATCGGCTCCGCCAGCCAAAGCGGCTGCTGCCTCTTGCTCGTCCCGCACACTGATCATGAGCTTCATCGCGCTCCTCCCGGAACTGTACATTCACGTGTGACCGTTGTCTTGTATCGGAAAGCGCCAGAGAGTGTCAAGCAAGAAATGCGATGCGGGTGACTCCTCTCAGCTCCATGCCGTGAGATCAAAGTCAGGGGTAAATGGATTGACGACCCGGATGCCATCGAGCGTCCGATTTGTATCAAAGTCCTCGCTCAAGATGACGGGAATCTGATTCAGC
>JANGEZ010000328.1:0-4218 GCA_031838355.1 Candidatus Methylomirabilis sp. bin48
CGTCTTCATCCACGGGGCGGGTGGGAGCCATCAGGTGTGGCTCCAGCAGCTCAAGTCGTTGGGACGGCGGCGGAAGGCCATCGCCGTGGACCTCCCTGGGCATGGCGATTCGAACGGGAGCGGAGCCGATCGGATCGAGGCCTACCGCGACATCGTCAAGGGGTGTATCGCGGCCTTGGGTCTTGATCGAATCGTCATGGTGGGCCACTCGATGGGCGGGGCGATTACCCAGAGTATTGCCTTGGCCTACCCTGAGCTGCTTGCGGCGATTGTGCTGGTAGGGAGCGGAGTAAGGCTGCGGGTGCAGCCGCAGATCCTCGCGGGACTTCGAGACGACGCAGGGCGAGCGGTCGATCTGATAATCAAATTGGTGCACGCGCCAGGCACCCCGGCGGAGGTGCTGAAGCAGGATGCCGACGCTATGCTGCGCATCTCGATCCCAGTGATCGAGGGAGACCTTCTGGCGTGCGATGCCTTTGATCTCATGGAGCAGGTGAAGGCGGTCTCCATTCCAGCGCTTGTGATCTGCGGGACCGACGACCTGGTGACGCCACCCAAATACGCCGAGTATCTGCATAGCCAGATCAACGGATCGCAGCTTCAACTCGTTCCCGCTGCCAGCCACATGGTCATGATGGAGCAGCCGGACGAGGTGAACCGAGGCATTGAAGCCTTCCTCGAGCGACTGGGCTGTTAACTACAAGGTAGATAGGCTGAAGGCTGAAGGCTGTTGGGGGTACGTCATGCGTGATCACACAAAACTCCAGAAAGGTCTTGAATCTACTGGGGTTCATTCCCCGCGGCTTGCCGCGAGTTCGTCATACCGGCGGAAGCCGGTATCCAGAGGGCCCGGCTGGATTCCGTGTCAAGCACGGAATGACGGGCCAGAACAGAAGACGATACCGAAGCAGCTTGCTGCGGGGTAGTTCATTGACTTGATTCGCGTCTTGCTAGCTAATGTATAACCTTCAGCCTTCAGCCTTCAGTCTAAACGCCTAAGTAGTTACGTCTTCTGTTGTGCATCTGGGCGGCCGAATAGGCCGGCCAGCTCTTCGGTGCCTTCATGATCTGCGATCGCGAGCACCTCATCCCCAACTTCAAATCGGGTATCCCCGCGCGGAATGAGGAGCTGCCCGTCCCGGATGATGGTGGCGATCACCGAATCCGGCGGCAGGCGCAGATCCTTGATAGCGATGCCCAGAGCGCGGGCGCCCGGGGGGATCTTCTCCTCCACCAGGGAATAGCGGCCCCTCCGCAATTTGAGCAGTGTCATCATATCGCCGAGCGACATCTCTTCTTCGATCAGACTGCTAAAGATCTGCGCCTGGTTGAGGGCCACGTCTACGTGGAACTTCTCGTCGAAGAGCCAAGCGGTGCGGGGATTGTTGATCCAGCCGATAGTACGGGGCACCTGATAGAGGGTGCGGGCAAAGAAGCAGAGCGAGAGATTATCTTCATCGGAAGAGGTGCACGCAGCTAATACCTTCGCCCGACGGATATCGGCCCGTTCCAATACTTGTGGATCGGTGGGGTTGCCTTCGTAGATCACCTCGGTGGGCAACTCGTGGTGAAGACGTGAGAGGACGTCCCGTCGGTGCTCGATAAGTCGGACCTCGTGCTGGCGAGCCAGCAAGAGGGTGGCCAGGTGTGAAGCAGTTCGGCCTCCGCCGGCGATCAGCACAAACATGCTACCCCCCTTGCGGCGTCTGCAGCCGCTTACGCAACGTGTCGATCCCTGCCATGGTGGCGCTCAGGTGTACAATATCGCCCGCCTCGAGACGGTCCTCAGAAGAGGGGAGGATGGCCTTGCCTGCGCGGGACAACGCCACGGCCAGACACTCGCCTGCGGGAAGGAGATCCTGGAGGGACCGACCGTACCAAGCCTCAGGCACGACCAGTTCGTAGATCTCAACTTCGCCATTGCCGGCCGAGAATACGCATCGAGCGAACGAGGGGTAGAGCAGTTCTTCGATGCGTTGTGCGCCCCAACTGGTCGAGCTGACCACTTGGAGGCCAAAGGCCTCATGTAAAGCTCGCCAGCGCGGATGATAGTTGCGGACGACGACCTGGGGTACGTGATAGACGGTCCGCGCTACGTGCGCGACCACCGCGTTAAGCGAGTCGGAGTTGGTGACGGCGGCGAGACCATCGGCTTGCTCAATGCCCGCTCGGCGCAGCACATCCGCGGCCAGCGCTTCACCTTGCACTGTGTGTCCACGGAACTCTGCGGACAGGTTACTCAGGGAGGCAGCTACCTGGTCGATTACCGCCACCTGATGTCCCTTCTGGAATAGCCGATAAGCCAGCTCTGTGCCTACCCGCCCACACCCCACGATAATGATATGCATAGCGTGTTCTGCTCCTCCGATCCCCTGGCGCCATTACTCTATCTGATAGGGTACGTCAATAATCACGATCCCTGGCTTGAACAACAGCATTAGTCTGAGCAGCATCGCGGTCTGGTTGTGTAGGAGGTTGTGCCACCAGTGGCGGGGGACAAACTGCGGCACGACGATGGTGATGATCTCGTTCGGCTGGCGCCGTGCGGCAATCTCCTCGATATACCCCAATAAGGGTTCCAGGAACAACCGGTAAGGGGAATCAAGTACGACCAGGCGGATTCCATCGCCCCACGATTCCCATTTCCGATTCAGCGTCTCGGCCTCGACGGGGTCGGTGCAGATATGCACGGCCGTAATATCGTCGGACAATGTTCGGGCATAGCGGAGCGCCGCCAGCGTCCCGCGATGCACACCACTAATCGCCAAGATCACACGCTGACGCGAGATTCGAGGCGGCCCACCATACTGTTCCAATGAAAGGTGGGCGGCCAAGTCCCGGTAATGGGAATGGATGGCAGAGAATATTGCCACGAGAATTGGCACCAACAGGATCACGAGCCACGCCCCATCGGCAAACTTTGTGACGGTAAAGATCAGCATGACCCCGGCCGTACAGAGCGCGCCAAAGCCGTTGATCACCATCTTTAGTGCCCAGCGTGGGTCGTGTCGGAGTATTGAGCCATGCTCTTGGGCTTCCTGCTCTGGCGAGAGATGTCCGGCCTTCCACCAGCGGTGCGCCATGCCGGCCTGGGCAAGCGTGAAGGAGAGGAAGACGCCAATGGCATAGAGCGGGATCAGCGCGTTGACGCTGGCCTGAAACAGCCAGATCAGGAGTGAGGCGATGAGGGCCAGCGCCACAATGCCTCGCGAGTAGACGAGCCGGCTTCCTCGGTAAGTGAGCGGCCGGGGCAAAAAGCCATCCGCAGCCAGCAGGGCGCTCAACCGCGGGAAGCCGGCATAGGCCGTATTGGCTGCCATGATCAGGATAAGGGTTGTGGCGGCGATGGTGAAGATGTACAGGTAGCCCCGTCCCTCATGGGCCGTGCGCGCCAGTTGCGAGATCACCGTTTCTGTCTCCGAAGGCGTCGCGCCCATTTTGCCGGCCAGGAAGGTAACGCCCAGGAACAGCGTGCCCAGAATGGCAGACATCCAGATCAGCGTGATGCCTGCATTGCGGCTACGTGGCTCCTTAAACGCAGGGACCCCGTTAGAGATAGCCTCCACCCCGGTCAGGGCTGTCGTGCCATTGGAAAAGGCATGGAGAATCAGGAAGAGTGAGATCGATTGCGCGACATGTTCCCTTCCCGGCGGTGGGTTCACCACGGTATGGAGGCTCCCCATCATGTACTGACTGAGGCCGCTGCCTATGGTCAGAAGCATCATAGCCAAGAAGAAATAGCTGGGGATAGCGAGAATCGCGCCGGATTCTTTCACGCCGCGTAGATTGACGACCATCATGACCAGTACCATCCCGATGGCTAACGGCACTCGGTAGGGAAAAATGGACGGATACGCTGAGGTCAGTTGGGCCACGCCCGAAGCGACTGAAACGGCCACGGTGAGGATATAGTCGGTAAGCAGCGACGCGCCGGCTATCTGGGATGGGAATCCTCCCAGGTTGTCACGAGCCACAATGTAGGCTCCGCCGCCTCCTGGATAGGCATGTATCGTCTGCAAATACGAGAGCGTGACAATGGCCAGCAGTGCCACTATGGCCAGCGAGATCGGAAGGGCGTAGACGAGCGCGACGGTTCCAGCGGCGGCCAGGACGAACAGAATCTCGTCGGTCGCGTATGCGGTCGATGACAGCGCGTCGGAGGCGAAGACGGCCAAGCCGACCGTCTTGCCGATGGCCTGATCAGGGGCATCGGCGGTC
>JANGEZ010000329.1:0-3963 GCA_031838355.1 Candidatus Methylomirabilis sp. bin48
CGTCTTTGTCCCGATATAGTTTATCCCGATATAGCAGGAGCAAATGGAACGGGCAGCCCGTGGCGTCCGCAATCCGCTTGCCGACCTTCTTTCCGATACCGACTTTCCCGGTCCAGATTTCGGACGCCTGTTGTCGGCTCATGCTGATCTTACGGGCCAATTCCGATGCGGTGTGTATTCCATATGGTGAAAGGACATCCTTGAGTGTCATGTTTAAAATACCTGTCCCAACATGCAAGTTTTCTCTTGACACGGTGGCGTTGATAGCTACTCCCCGACAAACTCAAAGTTCACGTCCAGCTTTCCCCCCTCCGCCACCGTCACCTGCTGCTCCTTGAGGCCCAGGACCGGATGCCAGGCCGTCAGCTTGTAGCTGCCAGGGGGAACCTGGTCGATAGAAAAGCTCCCGTCCTTCTCGCTGATGGCGAAGTAAGGATTCTCAACCGCGTAGAAAAAGTTCTGCATATGGTTGTGTTGGTCGCACTCAAGCTTGAGCATTCGGCTCTTCTGAAGTTCGGCCACGAGCTCAAGCTTGCCATCGCCCTCTAAGTCCGTGTTATGGAGCGTTTTGCGCACGCGGCCCCTCATTTCATAGGTGTGTGGGCTATGCTTCACCGGATCCCGGTTCACAAAACGGATCGGCTTGTCCTTCGCCACGATCCCCGTGAATGGCCCAAAGTTACACTTTTTCGGACTGATTTCAGAGGCCACAAAATCGTTTCCTGCCGCCAGGCGGAACTCGCCCTCGCCAGGCGGATCGCCTTTTCGGACGCTGGCACTGTACGGCTTGCCCTTCTCGACACCCTCCAGGACGACCACCACGTCCCGCAGTTCGCCGCCGTTCACCGCCACTTCAGTGAGCTTTCTCGGCGCTTCCCCACAGACCTCTGGGGTCTTCTCAACCTTGAAGACCTTGACCTCCGGGGGCGTCCCTTTAAACAGGGTTTTCCCGGAAATGACCCCCCCGTTTGTCACCGCGGCCATCTCGTATGCGCCCGCCGTGGCCGCACTGCCGAGCACTCCCATCACCAACCCTACGACCTTCCACGTCTGTTTCACTCTTTGGCCTCCCTCAGTACTGAACTCACCGATTGCATGGACCCTCTCTGTTGTGCTCTCTGCCATGCCCCTTCGTGTGATCCCAATAGCTGTTGACTATGCAGCAGAGGCGGTCCGCTGGCATAGCTATTCGCGCCGCCTCGCCACCGTACCGGTGCCCCGCCTGCCTCTTGCTCCTTTCGTCCAGAGATCCCACGGCCAGCAACCCTCCGAATCATTACAACCAGGGCCCCAGTTCCAATCTCTTTGAAGAGAATCGCCTGGGCGCCCGCCCTGATCAGATTGGTCTGTTCTCCTTCAGCGAGGTAGGCAGTGAGCACTACGATTCCGAGGTGGGGATCGACCGCGGCAAGCTGGTGGAGGAACGCTGCGCCGTTCGCGCTGATGCTCCTAGGGTCGATGATCACCACATCGGGCCGCCGACTGCCGACCACCTTCAGGGCCTCGCCCTCATCCGACGCCGCCCCTACCACAGAGATCCCGGGCATCTGCGCCAGGCGGTGGATCAGCCCCTCGCGTGTTCCAGAATGCCCATCGACCAGCACAACCCTGACAAGCTGTTTCATGGTCATATGATGGGGCGCAGACGAGCGGCAAACAAGTGCTGAATGGGGAACGACAGAAGAAGTTTTTGGCCCTACCGGACTAGGGCCGGATGGTCCTACTTCGAGGGAGAATGACCGCGGGCGAAGAAAGCGGCGGCCTCAGCGCGGCGGGAGAGGCCGAGCTTCTCGAACACGTGAGAGAGGTAGTTCTTGACGGTCTTGTCACTGAGCCGCAGGATCGACGCAATCTCCTTGTTGGTTTTCCCTTCGGCGACGAGCGCCAGCACCTTTTGCTCCTGAGCCGAAAGCTGGGAGATCTCACCGGCGCCTCGGCCGGTCGCGAGCCTTTTCACCTTCTCCAGAACCTTTTGCGTCACAGCCGGATCGAGCAGCGATTGTCCGGTCGCGACGGTTTCGACAGCCCGCACGACCTCCCGTCCCTGGACCTGCTTCAACAGGTAGCCGGAGGCGCCCGCCATGATCGAGTTGAAGACGGCATCCTCATCGGCATGGGAGGTCAGCATAATGATCTGCACCCTGGGGTCGGTACTCCTGATCTCCCTGCAGGCCTCAACCCCGCTGCCGTCGGGTAATCGCACGTCCATGATGATGACGTCAGGCTGCAGCCGCGCCGCTTGGGCCACCGCCTCGGCGACCGTTCCCGCTTCACCTACTACCTCGATGGTCGGTTCGCGGATCAGCAACGATCGCAGTCCGACCCTGACGACCTCGTGATCGTCCACAAGGAGCACGCCGATCTTTTTCCCTGTCACGTGTCCTTTCATCCCGTCCGCTCCACGCTCTGCAGTGGGAATTCTATGGTGACCCGGGTTCCACGACCTTCGATGCCTTCCAACTGCAGGAAACCGCCTAGCCTCTTCGCCCGTTCCTCCATCGTGCGAAGCCCTCGCCCAGAAACCGAGCGCCGAGTCGGATCAAATCCCAGACCGTCGTCCTCAACCCGAAGACGAAGCTGCCTGTCGGACCTCGCAAGGGTCAGCAGAACCTTTGAGGCGCCTGCGTGCTTGACGACATTGGTCAGCGCCTCGCGGCAGATCTGAAAGAGGTGCCCGGTTTGCTCCGGCGTGAGCGCCGCGTCGATGTCCGGCTCCACGTCTAACTTCACCTCGATCAACCTGTTCAGTGAGAGCCCATGCGCCAGGTCGGCAAGGGAGCGGGTGAGGCCGGATGCCTGTAGCCCCTCCGGCTGCAGGCCGATGATGTAGTTGCGGACATCACGGATCACCATGTTCAGATTGCGGATCGAAGTCTCCACGATAGATTTAATCTGTCTCGGATCCTCCTCAGCCAGGCGAACACACTCCTCAAGACTGAGACCTGTGGCATAGATCGACTGGATGATCCCGTCGTGGAGATCTCCCGCGATCCGCTCCCGTTCCGCCAGCGTGGCCACTTCTCGAACTTCCCAATGGAGCCGTGCGCTTTCGGTTGCGATGGTCGCCAGATTGGCCAGCCCGCTCAACAACTCCGCCTCGTCCTGACTCATGGCACGCACAGTTCGATACCCCACGCACAGATCGCCGATCACCCGATTACCGCTTCGCATCGGCACCGCAACATGAGTGGGTAGAGAAACCTCATGCGCAACCGGGCAGATAGCCTCACATGCAATCACCTTCAGACACGTCGCCGTATCGAGAACCGTTCCAGGCTTCAAAGACAGAACCTCCGGTGCGCCGCTCGTCGCCCCAACCCTCAACCCTCCTGCCTCGGGTTCATCGAGGCACAGGATGACCACATCCGCCTTCATCAGCTCACGGGCCTTATCCACCACAAGCTGTAAGATCTGTGGCAGGGAAAGCAGGCCCATGATCTCGGTTTCGATCTGAAGCAGCGCCTGAGTCTCCTGCGTCTTTCGCTCGGCGTGCTCCCTCGCCTCCCGAAGCTTCACACTGTGCTGCTTCAGGTCGATGGCCATCTGATTGAATTGATGACCCAGATCCTCCAACTCGTCATTGGTCTCGACCTGGATGGGTCGATCGAAATCCTCCTGCGCGATCGCTTTGGCCCCACGCATCAACTCGGTGATCGGACGCGTGAAATGTCTGGCGGCGGCCACACCCATTCCGACAGCCATGAGAAGGACCACCCCGCCCAGCGTCAGAACCACGCCCTCAAGGGAGCGGATGGAGGATAGAATTTCGGCTTTAGAATAGCTGTGGAGGACGACCCAGAACTCTCCTTGACGATCCGGGCTGGGAAAGATGGGAGCGAAGGCCACAATCTTCCCGCCAAGGCCCGGCTCAGCCACGATCCCCGTCTGTCCTGAGAGGATAGTGGTCGCCACTGTCGTCGGAAAGTCCTTCGAGAGAAACTCCGCGGGAGCTGCGCCGCCCAA
>JANGEZ010000330.1:0-1798 GCA_031838355.1 Candidatus Methylomirabilis sp. bin48
CATGGCCGTCGCCCAAAACGCCAGATCAGATCCGACGACTACGCCCGGCGCCAACGTCTGCTTGCCCACGCAGGCGCATAGCACCTCGACTGCCTGTTCGGGAGAAAGGGGAAGCGCTGTCACCGTCCAGGGTGTCAAAATTGGCTTGGCGCGGGACTTCGGCGGCTCAGCGATCAAGGGGCTGGATGCAACCGGCTGATTGTCCACGGTGGGCATCCAGGCGATCACGGTCTCGATCCGTTTTTTGCCTGTCCTGAGCCTAGCCGAAGGATCGGCTGCGAAACTGAATCCCGCTTCCCTCAGGGCCACCGATAGCCCCGTGGCCTCGGGATCATAGGGAAGAGAAGGGGGGTGGGAGACCTCCGACTTTCTGCCGCGCTGCCTAGCGGGAAGAACAGCCCCCGATTGTGCAGACGTTTCGCCCCAGAGAAGGACTCGGCCGTCATAGACTCCGGAATGCAGGACGATCATCTTCCGGTTCCCTCTTCAGTCGATGTTCAAAATATCGAGAAGCAATCTGACTCGAAGGGTCATTCCGACCCAGAGCGAAGCGAAGGGGAGGAATCTCAGAAGGGATTGCTTCGCTGTCGTTCAACGCGCCCCGGACGGTAGTCGATCTTTCCAGGATTCCGGGTCTCGGTGCAGGTGCATGATTGCAACGATTAGGATCGTGTCGCTCCGGACTTGGTAGATAACACCATACGGGAACCGGTTCGTCCGACACCGCCGAGTCCGTTTCGATAGCTGTGCCCACGCATTCGGCATTCCATGATACGGCCGATGGTTCGGTTGACCTCCGTGGCAAACTCGTAGCCGAGCCCCTCGCTTTCGCCGTTGTAGTAGCCGATAGCCTCAATGAACTCGCTTTCGGCCGGATCGAGAAACTCAACGTTCATCAGATCTCGCCCCGCTCGATTCGAGCGAAGACCTCAGCGGCTGGCTTCGACCCAGTCTCGCCCCGCTCATAAGCGTCGATCCTATCTTCCGCTTCGGCCGCCCAGCGCTCGTCGATGGCCGTCCTGTCGGGAAACGAGAAACTGGCAAGAAGCTTCTCAATAAGTTCCGCCCTCTCGAGAGGAGAGAGCTGTAGAGCATCTAGAAGGACCCGATCGGCTTGAGGTGACATGTCTACACTCCTCTGCTATCCATAAGATACGGCTACGTGTTAGCCTCCCATTCTATTTCAGCGAACGCGTCGCTGACCTGCGGTCAGGTCGAGTGGCTTATTAGCTGACGAGCCTGTCATACTCAGCGTGGGTGCCGATCCAGAACCAGATGAGCCCATCGGAGGCCTCGACCGCAACCGCCCGGTAATGTAGGCCAACGCGCGCCGCATCAGAAGTCTGGTGAGGCATGGTGATTCACAGCTTGGTGGACTTGCCGGCCGCATGGTCACGCAGGGCGCAGTCGGCCAGGGCGTCGAGCTTGCCCGCCTTCACGCCAGCCTCGAACTGACGATTCCATGCCTCAGCGTCAAATGCGGCAAACCACGAAAGGTTCTACTGCTCATTTTCACACGACCCCATCGCGGTGTAGCTCGGCGATTGCATCATCATCCAGGCCAAGGACCTCTCTGAGGATCGCGTCGGTGTGCTCCCCCAGCAGCGGGGGCGGCAGGCGCATCTCGGCAGGGGTTGCGGAGAGGTTGAGGGGCGTACCGGCCAACTGTACGGTCCCTAACGTTGGGTGCGGCATCTGGACGAGCATCCCTCGCGCACCCGTCTGCGGGTCCGTGAAGACCTTGTCGATCGCATTGACTGGCCCGGCCGGCACATCGGCCTCGGCGCACAGTTGCAGC